>DBOA01000003.1 GCA_002299195.1 Sphingomonadales bacterium UBA658 | reverse complement strand
TGGCGCCCAATCCACTGGCGGCAAATATCCACCCCAGAAAAGGATGGCGTTAAGCGCGCACATCAACAGCACGTTGGCATATTCGCCCAGCCAGAACAAAGCGAAGGCCATCGACGAATATTCGGTCTGATAACCGGCAACCAGCTCGCTCTCGGCCTCGGTCAAATCGAAAGGCGCGCGCGCGGTTTCAGCCATTGAACTGATGAGGAACATGATCGCAATCGGAAACAGCAACGGGTTGAACGCATAAGCGTTAATGAAGCCAAAGATATGGCCACGCTGGCCCTCTACGATGCCGCCCACATTGAATGTACCGGCCCAAAGGACAATGCAGATCAGAATGAAGCCAATCGACACTTCGTACGAAATCATCTGCGCCGCCGCGCGCATTGCGGAATAGAAAGGATATTTCGAGTTGGATGCCCAGCCCGCAATGACCACGCCATATACGCCAAGGCTGCTGATCGCGAGAATGTAGAGCAAGCCCACGTTGATATTGGACAGCACCACGCCTTCTGCAAACGGAATAACCGCCCAGGCCATCAAAGCGACGGTGAAGGTAATAATCGGCGCAATCAGAAACAGCCCGCGGTTCGACGCGCTGGGGATGATTGTTTCCTGCAAGAACACCTTAAGCCCGTCAGCGAACGACTGAAGGACGCCGAAGGGGCCAACCACGTTGGGACCACGGCGAAGGGCAAAGGCTGCCCACAATTTGCGTTCGGCGTAAATGATGAGCGCGACGGCCAGCATCAGCGGCAATGCAATGAGCAATATGCCCGCGATGGTTGCGGTGAACCATGCGGCTTCGTAGCTCATACCCAGGTTTTGGAAGAAGGATGTCATTCCGCTGCCTCCAGATATTGCGTGCCGTGCACCAGTTCCGCCGAGCACCGCTGCATCGTTTCCGACGCGCGGCAGATTGCGTTGGTCAGATAAAAATCCTTAATCGGATAATCGGCAACCTTGCCGTTGACGGCTGACGGCAATGTGGGTTCAGACCAGCCATAATCGGCAAGGCCTTCGACGCCCAATGCAGGGACAGCGTTGAACATTTCAGCGCGGAGCGCCTCAAGGCTGTCAAACGGCAGGCGCTTGCCAAGTACATCGGACAAGGCGCGGAATATCGCCCAATCTTCACGCGCATCGCCAGGCGGGAACACGGCACGTTCCCCGCGCTGCACGCGGCCTTCGAGGTTGACGTAAGTGCCCGATTTTTCGCTATATGCGGCACCTGGCAAAATGACGTCAGCATGATGCGCGCCATTGTCGCCATGGTGGCCGACATAAACTTTGAAGCTGCCCGCAAACAGGCTGTAATCGGCTTCATCCGCCGCGAGGAAAAACGCCAGCTTGGGCGCTTTGGCCGCCAACGCTTTGATCCCGCCATCATGCGCATATCCAAGCATCAGTCCGCCCATACGCGCCGCTGCAAAATGCAACACGTTAAAGCCATTCCAGCCATCACGGACGAGCTTATATTTCGATGCAAACGCCAATGCAGCGCCATGGACGCCTTCATACCGTAGCGCGCCGCCACCCACGATAATCGCGGGGCGTTCTGCCGTCTTCAACGCATCAGCAAGAGCCTTTGGCGCTTTCGCCAGCGCGCTCAAATCGTCGCCGAGCCATTCCACCTTGTAGGTCAGATCGGTTATTGGCCCGATGGCAAACACCTTCGCACCGCGCTTGCGGATGGCTTTTTGGATACGCGTGTTCACCAAAGGTGCTTCACGGCGCAGGTCGCTACCCACCAACAAGATCACGTCCGCATTTTCGATGCCAGCGATGGTGGTGTTGAAGTTTACGGCCGAAAGCGACGACGCATCATACGCTAGACCCGTTTGACGGCCCTCAAGCATGGACGAACCCGCAAGCGCGCGTGCTGCAAACATCGTTTCGCAATCAACCTGATCGCCCGCGATTACCGCAGCATCGCCTGACCAATTGGCCTTGATTGCGTCAAACACCTCTGCCCAGCTTGCTGCAACAAGCTTTTCATCCTTACGGATATACGGCTTGTCCAAACGACGATGCGTGAGGCCATCCACGGCATGGCGAGTTTTATCCGACGCCCATTCTTCGTTCACATCATCATTGATGCGCGGAAGCGCGCGCAACACCGCCCTGCCCCGGCTATCGAGGCGGATATTGGTACCGACCGCGTCCATCACGTCGATGCTTGGCGTCTTTTTCAACTCCCATGGGCGTGCTTCGAAAGCATAAGGCTTCGACGTCAGCGCACCCACCGGACATAGGTCAACGACATTGCCTGAAAGCTCGCTCTGCATGGCGTGCTCAAGATAGGTCGTGATCTGCATATTCTCGCCGCGGCCGATCGCGCCGACTTCTTCGATGCCAGCGACTTCTTCTGTGAACCGAACGCAACGTGTGCACTGGATGCAACGTGTCATCGCCGTTTTGACGATTGGGCCCATATATTTTTCGGTGACCGCACGCTTGTTTTCGTCGAAACGCGAAGCCCCGCGACCATAAGCCACGCTTTGGTCCTGCAAATCGCATTCACCGCCTTGGTCGCAAATCGGGCAATCCAGCGGGTGATTGATGAGGAGGAACTCCATCACCCCTTCGCGTGCCTTTTTGACCATCGAGCTGTCGGTTTTGATGATCTGCCCTTCGGTGGCGGGCAGCGCACAGCTTGCTTGTGGCTTTGGCGGCCCAGGGGCAACCTCGACCAAGCACATGCGGCAATTGCCCGCAATGGACAGCCGCTCATGATAGCAAAAGCGCGGAATTTCCTTCCCCGCCATCTCACATGCCTGAAGCACAGTCGCGCCTGCAGGAACTTCGAGTTCTAAACCGTCTACGGTGACTTTAGGCATTATTATTCTGCTGCCTCCAACATATCGTCGCCCTTGGCTTCGTGAATGCGGCGTTCCATCTCTGGACGGAAATGTTTGATGAGGCCCTGAATTGGCCACGCAGCGGCATCGCCAAGCGCACAAATTGTGTGGCCTTCAACCTGCTTCGTGACATCGTACAGGGTATCAATGTCGCCGATCTCGGCATTGCCCGTGCGCATTTTTTCCATAACGCGCCACATCCAGCCAGTGCCTTCACGGCATGGCGTGCACTGGCCGCAGCTTTCATGTTTGTAGAAATAGGACAGGCGCGAAATTGCGCGCACGATGTCTGTCGACTTGTCCATAACGATGACCGCTGCGGTACCAAGGCCTGAACCCACGGCCTTACAGCCATCAAAATCCATGGGCACGTCCATCATCATAGCAGCAGGCACCAAAGGCACCGACGAACCACCCGGGATGACGGCGAGCAGATTATCCCAACCGCCACGGATACCGCCGCAATGCTTTTCGATGAGCTCGGGGAACGGAATGCCCATTTCTTCTTCGACAACACATGGCTTTTCAACATGGCCCGAAATCTGGAACAGCTTGGTCCCATGATTGTTCTCGCGGCCAAAGCTTTTGAACCACGCCGCGCCGCGGCGCAGGATGGTTGGAACGACGGCAATGCTCTCTACATTGTTCACCGTCGTTGGGCAGCCATAAAGACCTGCGCCTGCAGGAAATGGCGGCTTCAGGCGGGGTTGCCCCTTTTTCCCTTCAAGGCTTTCGATCATCGCGGTTTCTTCGCCGCAGATATAGGCACCTGCGCCGCGATGGACAAACACGTCAAAGTCGTAGCCTGACTTCGCGGCATTTTTGCCCAGCAGTCCGGCGGAATATGCCTCGGCAACAGCCTTTTCGAGGACCTTGGCCTCGAAGATATATTCGCCGCGAATGTAGATATACGCCGCCCGCGCACGCATCGCAAAACCGGCGATCAAGGCGCCTTCGATCAGCTTGTGCGGATCGTGGCGAATGATTTCGCGGTCTTTGCACGAACCGGGTTCGGATTCATCGGCATTGATGACGAGGAAGTTTGGACGCTCCGGCGTCGGTGCCTTGGGCATGAAGCTCCACTTCATACCGGTCGGGAAGCCAGCACCACCACGGCCACGAAGCCCGGATGCCTTCACTTCTTCGATAATGGCGTCTTGTCCGGCCTTCATCAGATTGGCGGTTTTGTCCCAATCGCCACGCGCCTGCGCAGCTTTCAGGCCAAAATCTTGATAGCCGTAAAGGTTGGTAAAAATGCGGTCTTTGTCAGCGAGCATCAGCCCAAACCTCCAAGAAGAAACCATGCGCCGCCGGCAATCAGTAGCCCAATGACGGCAAGTTTAATGATGCCCTTGAGCAGTTTCCATGCCACGAACCCAGCCACAAGAACGCCGATGAGGGGGAGAAATTCCATCAATATTCTCCCCGATAATCATGGTTCTT
>DBOA01000178.1 GCA_002299195.1 Sphingomonadales bacterium UBA658 | reverse complement strand
TCTTGGAACATGAAGTTCTTCAAACATATCCGGGCGCAGGTTGATGAGGCGTCGATGATGCTGGCCAATGAGCGTGGGGCCTGCCCTGATGCTGAGGATATGGGCGTTATGGAGCGCTTTTCCTGCAAAATGGCGATTGCGCCGACCGCGTCGATTTCGATCATTTGCGGCGGCACCAGCGCGTGTATTGAGCCGATTCCGGCGAATATTTACACGCACAAGACGCTTTCGGGCAGCTTCATTGTGAAGAATCCGTATCTGGAGAAACTGCTTCAGGAAAAGGCGAAGGATTCGACCAATGTGTGGAACAGCATCCTTGAAAAGGGCGGCTCTGTCCAACATCTCGACTTCCTGACGGCTGAGGAGAAGGACACGTTCAAGACCAGCTTTGAAATCGACCAGCGTTGGTTGATCGAACTGGCCGCGGACCGCACGCCGTATATCGATCAGGCGACATCGCTGAACCTTTACATCCCCGCCGATGTGGAAAAATGGGACCTTCTCATGCTCCACTTCCGCGCATGGGAATTGGGCGTGAAATCGCTATATTATCTGCGTTCGAAGAGCATTCAGCGCGCTGGCTTTGCCGGCGGGGTGGAGGCGGACAACACCGCCGAACTGCCCGTGATGGAGCTTGCCGCGCAAACCGATTACGAAGAGTGCCTCGCCTGCCAATAAGGCAAAAGGGACACGACCGACCGTATTGAACAGTTAAAGACCCAAGGAAACCGACATGTCATTGTTACAAGCACGCAATAGCTACAAGCCTTTTGAATATCCTTGGGCCTATGACTTTTGGAAACGCCAACAGCAGATCCATTGGCTGCCCGAAGAAGTGCCCCTGGGCGAAGATTGCCGCGATTGGGCGCAGAAGCTTTCGGACCACGAACGCAACCTGCTCACACAAATCTTCCGCTTCTTCACCCAAGCCGATATCGAGGTGCAGAATTGCTACCACGAAAATTACGGCCGCGTGTTCAAACCGACCGAAGTGAAGATGATGCTGACCGCGTTTTCCAACATGGAAACCGTCCACGTCGCGGCATATAGCCACTTGCTGGACACCATCGGCATGCCCGAGTCCGAATATTCGGCCTTCCTCGAATATGAAGAAATGGCGGCGAAGGTCGATTATATCCACCAATTCGGCGTCGACACCGACGAAGACATTGCCCGCACATTGGCCATGTTCGGCGGCTTTACCGAAGGGCTGCAACTGTTCGCATCCTTCGCGATGCTGATGAACTTCCCGCGCTTCAACAAGATGAAGGGCATGGGGCAAATCGTATCCTGGTCAGTCCGCGACGAATCGCTGCACTGCGAAGGCATTACCAAGCTGTTCCACGCATTTTGTGCAGAGCGCGGTTGCCTCACCAAGTCGGTGAAGGAAGACATTATCGATTGCTGCCAAAAGGTTGTCCGTTTGGAAGACGCGTTCATCGACCTTGCGTTCGAAATGGGCCCTGTCCCCGGCATGACCGCCAAGGAAATCAAACGCTACATCCGCTACATCGCCGATTGGCGTTTGGGCCAGCTGGGCCTGCCCGCAATTTACATGGTCGAAGACCACCCGCTGCCATGGCTCGCGCCATTGTTGAACGGCGTCGAGCACGCCAACTTCTTCGAAACCCGCGCGACCGAGTACAGCAAGGCGTCAACACGCGGCGATTGGGGCCAAGTGTGGGACAGCTTTGACAATCGTAAGAAAAAGATCATCGGCATTGAACCGATCGCCGAAAATGACGGCGTCGATATGTTCGAACAAGCCGGGGTCGCCGCGGAATAATCCGCCCCCCGTCGCCTGTCGTCAGGATGGAGACCACGCCGTTTCCACCTGACGCACGCGACCCATAAATTCCATAGATAGACATAAACGAAGCGACGGCGCCCGACGCCGATCGCTCAAAAGTCGTGCGCGCGATTAGGGCGGGGGCGCTGCGCCGCGCGGCAATCTTTGATCTGGCGCAATGCGGGGCGGGCCCATTTCGGCCACGCGCGTGTTATCCCGTTTGAAAAGGAACCATAGCCATGTCGCATACCCCCCATGATCTCCATGCCGAATTCCCCGACGCCGCCGACGCCTTGCACGCGCTGAAAATCGGCAATGAACATTTCGGCAAGCTTGCGGCGCAATATCATGATGTGAACCGCGAAATTCACCGGATCGACAGCGGGATTGAACCGGCGTCCGACGACCGGACAGAGGCGTTGAAGAAAGAGCGGCTTTCGATCCTGGATCAGGTCGCGGTGATGGTCAAAAACGTGTCGGCATAGTCGGCGCGCGGGTGGGCCGGCTTCCTATGCACCGCTTGCGCCCCCCCCCGCTTTTCGGCATGGGCTGGGCATGTCCGAACATAGCCATCCCGATACCGCCTTCAAAATATTCACCGCCGCGCAATGGACGCAGTTTGAAGCCGACGGCGTCTTTCACGGCGCACCTGTCGATCTGGCCGATGGCTATATTCATTTGTCGGCGCAGGATCAGCTGCAGGGCACGCTCGACAAGCATTTTGCCGGACAAGACGGCCTTGTCATTGCCGAAGTGAACTTGGCCTATCTGGGTGAGACCATCCTATGGGAGGAATCGCGCGGCGGTGCGCTGTTCCCGCATATTTATGGGCCGTTGCCGATGGGCGCGATTGTCGGCCATTTGATCCAGATCAAAGCATGACCTGATTGCGCGGTGCATAGTGGCTTCCTCAACGAAGGAGCCTGATATGGACGTTTTTCAAATTCCCGCCGTCGCCTTGTTCATCGGCATGATCGCATCTTTTGCCGTGGTGATGATCTACGCCTCTATCGGCGAAGCCATCACGCGTTAAACTGGCCAATCAAATGTGAAACGGCTTTCGCGCGCGAAATTGCCATCGCGGTCAAAGCGCCGTTCCATGATGCACCCGCCGCCGTCGCCATCCACCGCAACCAGCGTGCTACAACGCGTTCCGTAAATATCGTTGCGGATGAAGATCGGCGGATCGCCCGATGCCGGGCTTTGATCATCCAAAAGCACGTCGAACAGGTCGACCGGATTGTCCCCTTCGGCGGCAAACCATTCTGTGAGCGCGCGGTTCAACCGGTCCTTGCGCGGCCATGGCGCGCCCGTCTCGGCATTGGACAATCCATATATGCCGCCGGGCCATCTCTCCTGCACCGCGCGGGGCCGGTTCGCGATATGCGTCAGACCATCCCTGTCGGCCAGCACCAGATTGAACGGGCTAAATGTCTCCACAGCGCTCGGCAGCACCCCGCCAGACAGCCAATCAGTCACCAGCGCCCCCCGCGACTTTTTGGTCGGGTCGGGGCCATCGGGGTTGCGTTTGTTCGTCACGACCCCAAAGCGGCCATCGGTATGCACCCCCATCCATGTGCCGCCCGACAGCAAATCGCGCCCCGCCAATATCGACGGCGTGTCCGCCCATGAACTGAGCGCGTCAGACTCGCGGTCGTGAAATTCATCGCGGTTGCCAATGGCGATAAGTTTCCAACGTGGATGCGCCTCCCACGCGATGGATACTACGCACATGACGTGGGTTCCTTTTGCGCAGGCTGGACCAGACGAGATGCCGCTTTCCAATCCGCCGTCAGCCAGATTTGCTGCTGCGCGCTGTTCAGGATGAGCGGCCTGCTGCGCTTTTTTGCCGGGTCCGTGGCATCATCAACAGTGATGATCGCAAAGATCGGCATATCCGTCAGGTCCCGCCAAATGCCCGCCATCGCGCAGACCGATGCTGGGTCGCTGTCGGGGTGTGCCGGTGGCTGGTTGCCAATCGACGTCGCCGGAACGAGGCAACGCAATTCGGTGTGCCGCAAATTGCCGATCCAAAACGGACTCGTCACATTGCGCACCGACGTCACCCATTGCACATCGCCCGCCGGCGTCAGGCTGTTGGGCGCGGGATAGCCCCACACCATCGGGCGGATAAAGCGCCGTGCCGTTTTGGATGATCGGACGACGACCGGCGCAAATGTGCCCGGCCTTGGCTCGCCGCCGCCCCATGGGTCCGGACCGTGGTCTGCGGACAGGGCCGCGGCGATATCGCGGGAATGCGCATCAAGACGATATATGCGTGTCACGCCAGCATATGTCCGCGCAGGCCGTCAGAGCTGCTTTTCGTAGATGCGGTATACCTTGTTGATTTTGCCGTTAATCGCCTCACCCACCGAACGCATCGGGCCATTGTCGTCAAGGACCCAGCCGAATTCACCGCAGCTTGCGCCAAATTTGCTGGTGGACGCGTCGCGAATGAGCGAGACCATCATGAACGCCAATTGGCTTGCCATGCGAGTTGACTGCAGTTTTTTCATCACGCCCATCAACGGCACGCGCATTGTGCTGACCTTTGGCGCGCGCAGCCACCACAAAAGCTTCGCCCAGTTGAACGGGAACAGGCTGCCCCCAAATTGACCGATTTTTTCGTTGATGTCGGGCCATGTCATCATGAAGGCGACGGGTTCGCCATCGACCTCCGCAATCCGGATCAGGTCGTTAAAGACGATAGGTTTTAACTGCTTTCCGGTGCGCGCGACTTCGGCATCGGTGATGGGGACAAAGCCCCAATTCCCGCTCCACGCGTCGTTCAATATGGACAGGATTAACGCCGCTTCCGCGTCAAAATTATCCTTGCTCACTTTACGAATGACGATGCGTTCGTTGCGTTCACCCGACGCCACAATGCGCTCCACCAGCGGAGGAAACGGCACATCAATCGGGATTTGATAGGTATACAGATCTTTGATGCCGGCGTAGCCCGCTGCCTCAATCCACCCGCCATAGGCGGCGTTATGATAGCCCATCAGCACGGTTGATGGATGGTCATGGCCATCAATCAACACGCCGGGTTCTTCCCAGATGGACAGGCTAAGCGGCCCGAGCGAGCGCGTCATGTTTTTGCTGCGCAGCCAATCTTCAGCGGTCGAAATCAGCAATTTCCCGGTGGCTTCATCTTCAGCCTCAAAAAATCCCCAATTGCCAACGCCGGGGCCCATGCCTTGTTCTGGCGGCTGTTTCAGTGCGAGAAAATCCAAATGTGCAGAGATCCGGCCAACAACCTTTCCATCCTTTTCCGCGAGGAAAAGCTGCGCCTCACCATGTTCGAACCATGGGTTCTTGCCGGGCGTAATGGTCGCCATCACATCGCTCTTCAATGGGGGAACCCAGTTGGGATCATTGGCATAAAGCCGGAACGGCAGGTCAATAAAGGCGCGTTTGTCTGCCTTGGTTGCAACCGGCCGAATGATGATGTCTGTCATAGTGAATTCCCGAAACGCATTTTATTTGCCCAACGCACCCTTATCCGAAAGGCTTATTCTTCAGTGCGGATAAGCACCGTTTCGCCGATAAGCAAAAAGAGCAGAAATGGTCCCCATGCGGCAATCCAAGGCGGATAGGCGCCCAGATTGCCCATCGCCAAGGCAAAGTTATCCGCAACGAAATAGGTAAAGCCAAGCGCCATGCCCAGCACCGCGCGCACGAACAAAGCGCCCGAGCGGGCAAGTCCAAAGGCGGCGACCGCAGCCAGCAAGGGCATTAACAAGGTCGACAAAGGCCCTGCCAGCTTGTGCCACAAAATGCCTTCAAGATTATCGGTGCGGCGACCGGCGGCGCGCAGATCGTCAATGGCGCGCATCAACGGCAAGAAGGCAAGGCTGTCCCCATCGACCTTGAGGACGTTGAACCTATCGGGCGTAATGCCTTTGCCGATGGTAAGATTGCTCACCTTCTTCTGTTCGGTGGTCGCGACGTCAAATGTCTCCGCATTTTCAAGCAGCCATGCGTTGCCCACATAACGGGCATTTGGCGCGGTAATGACCTGACGCAAACCGCCATTGGCGCGCAAATAGACGCGGACATTATCGAGGACGATATTGTCGCCCGATCCCAGCACCCTGCCTGCATTGATAAGGTCGCCACCTTCGCGGACCCACACATTGTTGCGCGCGTCCGTATCGGGCGCGACGACGCCATATTCGGCATCCTTCCAAA
>DBOA01000081.1:4467-11473 GCA_002299195.1 Sphingomonadales bacterium UBA658 | reverse complement strand
ATCAAGGATATAATGAAGCGCCGCATGGTGCAGATTAAACCGCGACCTCATAAACTGCAGTCGTTTTGCCTGCGACTTCATCCACGGTAATTCCCGGCGCGACTTCAATCAGCTTGAACGGCGACGATTTGTCGGGGCGTTGGAACACCGCCAAATCAGTGATGATCATATCGACGACATTTTTTCCCGTCAGCGGCAATGTGCATGCGGGAATGAACTTTGGCGAGCCGTCCTTGGCATTATGCTCCATCACAACGATGATTTTCTTCACACCAGCGACAAGGTCCATTGCCCCGCCCATGCCCTTGATCATTTTGCCGGGAATCATCCAGTTAGCGATGTCGCCATTTTCGGCGACTTCCATCGCACCCAGAACGGTCAGGTCAATATGCCCACCGCGGATCATGGCGAAGCTGGCGGCGCTATCGAAATAGGCGGTCTGCGGCAGCTCGCTGATGGTTTGCTTGCCTGCATTGATAAGGTCGGCATCCTCTTCCCCCGCAAAGGGGAAGGGGCCAATGCCCAACATGCCATTTTCGGACTGCAGCGTCACTTCGACGCCAGCCGGAATATGGTTGGCCACCAGCGTGGGGATACCAATGCCCAGGTTCACATAATATCCGTCGCGCAATTCCTTTGCAGCGCGGGCGGCCATTTCATCACGGGTCCAGCTCATGAAACACCTCCCAGTTCACGGACAGTGCGGAACTCGATTTTCTTGTCATAAGGCGCGCCAACGATCATGCGCTGCACATAGACGCCGGGCAAATGGATGCAGTCGGGGTCAAGGCTGCCAACAGGTACCACTTCCTCTACCTCAACCACGCAGACCTTGCCGCAGGTCGCGGCAGGCAAATTGAAGTTGCGGGCCGTCTTGCGGAAGACAAGGTTACCGCTTTCATCGGCTTTCCACGCTTTGATGATCGACAGGTCGGCAAAAATACCGCGTTCAAGGATATATTCCTCTCCGCCAAAATCTTTCACTTCCTTGCCCTCGGCCACCAAAGTGCCGACGCCCGTCTTGGTATAAAAACCCGGGATACCAGCGCCGCCAGCGCGCATCCGTTCGGCCAGCGTTCCTTGCGGGCAGAATTCGACTTCAAGCTCGCCGGCCAGATACTGCCTTTCAAACTCTTTGTTTTCACCCACATAGGAGGAGATCATTTTCTTCACCTGCTTGGTGCGCAGCAGCTTGCCGATGCCTTCATTGTCGATACCGGCATTGTTGGACACAAAGGTCAGGCCAGTCACGCCACTGTCGCGGACGGCGTCTAACAACCGTTCGGGCAAGCCGCACAGGCCAAAGCCGCCGCTGGCAATCAATATGTCGTTTTTGAGCAGGCCGTCGAGCGCGGATGCTGCATCCGGGAAAAGTTTTTTCGCCATGAAGTGCTCCAATAGTTGGGAGAGACGGAACGGCTCCCGCCTAGACCTCAACAGGTGTGAAGGTCAACGCCAATAGCGCGCCCAATTCGCCGAGCGCCTGTGCACCACTGGTGACCTTGATCGCAGCCATGCCCATTGCGGCTGCCGGTTTGCAGTTGATGCCCAAGTCATCAAGGTAGATGCATTGTGGCGGAGAAACGGCCAGCGCTTCACACATCATATTATAGATACGCGGGTCAGGCTTGCGGACACCCGCTTTGCTCGATTCAATGATATGGTCGAACCGGTCCATTACCGCCGCCACCGCCGCCGCTTTTGCGTCGCTAACAGCCATGCCTGCGCCTTTGCCCGACGGCACATTGTTTGTGATGCACCCCAGCGCAAAGCCCAGCGATTTAAGTTGATCAAGCGCCGCCACCATGTCTGGACGGATTTCGCCAGCAAGGCAGGCGATGACCGACGCACCGTCCAATGCATGCCCCAGTGCCAGCGCTTCCGCAGCAAACAGCGCGTCAAATTCACTTGCGCTGCATTCGGCGCGTTCGAATTTGGCCCAGGCATTATTGTCCGGATTCACCGAATTGACCCGGCGCACGAAATCCGTGGGCAAGCCGCGTTCGGCCTCCATCCGGTTAAACGCCTCAAACGGTGACGAAGTGATAACCCCACCGAAGTCAAAAATTACCGTATTAAATGTCATGCAAGGCCAGTCTCAATATTGCAGCTTAAGCCCCGGCCGCGCCCAACGGGTTTTAACCAGACGCCCACTGCCCGACAGGCAGATATACGCGTCCATCATATCGTCACCGCCCCATGCAATGTTGGTGGTGAAGATATCATCGGTCGCGACAAATTCCACCAGCTCGCCATCCGGAGAAATCACGCTGATCCCGCACTCCCCAATCGTTGCGACGCAGATATTGCCGCTTGCTTCGATGCCAAGGCTGTCGAAAAATTTATACCCGGCTGGACGGTATACGGGAATTCCCGGCCCACCCGGACCTGCATCCGGCGCAACCTTGCCTGGCGATGTGATATTGAACTTCATCAACCGGCACGTGTAGGTTTCGGCAGCGTATAATGTCTTGCCATCGGGCGACAGGCCAACGCCATTGGGGTTGTTCGACGGAAAGATAACCTCTTCCAAATGGCTGCCATCTGCCTTCGCATAAAAGATGCCGACGACATCATGGCTGCGCTTGGCATAATCAATCTTGCCATGGTCCGTGAACCAGAACCCGCCATGCGCATCAAAAACAATATCGTTCGGACCACGCAGGCTGCAGCCAAAGTCACCCGATTTATAAAGTATCTCGACTGCGCCGGTATCGATATCGATACGTTCAATCCGGCCGCCGGAATAATCCTGCGCAATGCCATGTGGCGCGAGAAAGCCATTGGCTTCCATATATTCAAAGCCGCCATTGTTGCAGCAATATAATTTGCCGTCGGGACCAAGCGCCAAGCCGTTGGGACCGCCGCCTGTCTTTGCGACGACGGACTTGCTGCCGTCGGGCCGCACCCGCGTGATTTGCCCCTCGGCGATTTCGACCAAAATGACGCTGCCGTCGGGCATGACGACTGGCCCTTCCGGGAAACGCAGGCCGTCGGCGACCAATTCAAACTCTGCCATCATCTTCTCTCCTTCATCCCGGCTCGCGCGCTGGCGCGGTCCGGTCTCCCTCTCCAAGCTCGGCCTGCATGTACACGCTGTCAAGCCAGCGGCCAAATTTCCGGCCAACCGACCGCATCCGGCCGGCAAAAGTGAACCCCATTTTCGTATGTAGCGCCACCGACGCAGGCTCTCCGCCGCCGATCACGGCAATCATTTGAAGAAAACCACATGCGTGCGCCTCATCAAGCAGCCGGCGCATCAGTGCGACACCGATCCCCTGCCCCACATGTTGCGCGCCAACATAAATCGAATTTTCGCAGGTTAAACCATAAGCCGGCCGGTCGCGAAATGCCGTTGCGTAGGCATAGCCCAATATCACCCCTTCGCGCTCGGCAACAAGGAAAGGCCAGCCATGGGCCAAAATGTCCGCAATCTTCTGTTCGGTTTGCTCCAATGTGCGCGGCACAGTGTCGAAACTGGCGGTGCCGTTCACAACATGATGGGCATAGATCGCGGCAATGGCTTCACCATCTGTAACCCGCGCGCCCCGCACGATCACCTCGCTCTTCGCTTGCCCCGCATCATCCATCCGTCATCGCTGACATAATATATCGGCCTTTGGAAGCATTTTGCGGTGTTTGATATCAATCAAAGACTTCGCGTCGCATCCGCCTACACTCAATCGCATCAATCCGAGTCGGCCTATTCTGGCATATGAAAAGGAAATGATGATGAAATCTATCATGGTACATGCTGGCACAGACGCAGCCTTTGAAAGCCGGTTGCAGGCCGGGCTTGATCTTGCCCGCCGTTTTAACGGACATCTGACGCTTGTCTTGCCCCGACCAACGCAGGATTATGTGGCGTTTGATATGTTCGGCGGTGCGCATTTCATTGCCGAAGCCTTTGATGCAGCCGAAAAGGAACGCGGAAAGTTATGCGCACGCACCGACGCGCATCTGAAATCGGAGGATGTGCCTTGGGATTGGCAAATATTTGACGGCACGACATCCGATGCATTGATTAACGCAGCGCGACTGGCGGACATATTGGTTATGTCGCTGGATGAAGCCGGCGCACCCGGCGGCGCGCGCGCATGGGTCAGCGATGTCGTCACAGCTTCGCGCACGCCGGTACTTGCGGTGCCTGCATCGACAAAGCGCATCACATGGGACCGCGCGATGGTGGCATATGACGGCGGATTTGAAGCAGCCAACGCGTTGCGCGCAGCATTGCCGTTGCTTCAGGCCGCAACGCATGTCCGGATTGCAGAGGTCGAAACCGTGCCCGAAGAATTCCCTGTCACCGACGCTGCGACCTATCTATCGCGCCATGGCGTCAGCGCCGAAATAGCCGTCGCGGCAAAGGGTGATCAAAGCGTCGAAGAACGGTTGCTGACTGAAGTAAATGCGTGGCGACCCGATTTACTCGTCATGGGCGCCTATGGCCATGGGCGGTGGCGCGAAACCTTGTTTGGCGGCGTGACACGGTTCATGCTGGGCGAATTGGGAATCCCTGTGTTGCTCGCGCATTAGGGTCAGGACCTAAACAAAGATTGGCTTTTGCCCTTTTTCCGTGCCAGTCAGGGTACCGAGTGAGGGGGATTTACGTGACGCAAGATACAGCCGCAGCAAGCCGTCCAATGGGTTTTTGGATGGCACTTGCGCTCGTGATGGGCAGCATGATTGGGTCAGGCGTGTTCCTGTTACCCGCCAGCCTTGCGCCCTTGGGGTGGAATTCCGTTATTGGATGGTTGATCACCATTGGTGGCGCATTGTGCGTGGCATCGGTGTTTGGCGCGTTAAGCAAGGCCTTGCCAAAGGCAGGCGGGCCTTATGCTTATACGCGTGCGGCCTTCGGCGACGGCGCGGGCTTTGCGATTGCATGGGCCTATTGGATATCGATGTGGGTCGGCAACGCCGCCATCGCCACCGCAGCGGTAAGTTATCTGAGCCAGTTGTTTCCGGTTGTCGGAACGCATGGCGTATCATCAGCAGTTACGATCGCGATTATTTGGGTATTTACGCTCATCAACATTCGCGGAACCAAGCTTGCGGGGCAAGTTCAGATCGTCTGGACGATCGCAAAGCTGCTGCCTCTGGTCGCGGTGATCGGGCTTGCCGCCTATGTTCTTGCAACCCAAGGCACCGCGCTTGTGCGGCCATTTGTGACCGCAGACATTTCCGCGACCAGCATTTCCACCGCGACCATATTGACCCTATGGGCCATGCTTGGGCTTGAGCTCGCGACCGTGCCTGCCGACAAGGTGCAGGATCCCGAACGCACCATCAACCGCGCGACGCTTTTTGGAACCGCCGGCGCTGGCGTCATTTATATCCTCGTCTGCTCCGCCGTGGTCCTGATGCTGCCGGTCGCCATCACCAGCGTATCGGCGGCGCCATTTGCGGACTTTGTGAATATATATGCGGGCACCAATGCCGGCACCGCTATCGCAGCGGTCGGCGCTATCAGCGCACTTGGCGCGTTGAACGGCTGGATCATGTGCCAGGCCGAGATGCCCGCCGCTTTGGCGCGCGACGGCCTGTTCCCGGCATTCATGGGCAAAGAAAGCGCCAACGGCACGCCGCGCAACGCGCATCTGTTTACCTCAACACTTTTGACGCTGGTCATCCTGATGAACAGCAGCCGGTCGATGTCATCGATGTTTGAATTTCTCATCATACTCACCACCGCCATTGTTCTGGTGATGTATTTCGGATGCGCCATCGCTGCGTTCCGTTTGATGACCAAAGGACAGTTGCCGGGCAAAGCGGGTTTCAAAGCCATATTGTTGCTCGCCGCATTATATTCCTGCTGGACGATCTATGGTGCGGGGGCCGAAGCCTTGATCTGGGGGGTTGCGTTATTGCTGGCTGGGTTCCCGGTTTTCTGGCTGCTGAAGCTTGCAAGGGGTTCCAAACCCACCAGCTGACGCCTACATACAGAAGACAAGAAATTTGCGGGATATTCGATGAGCTACACTACTGATTTGGGCCTTTATATTGATGGCAGCTGGCGCAAGGGCGAAGGCCGCGATTGCCACACCGTCATCAATCCGGCCACTGGCGAAACGCTCGCTGCGTTGCCGCTGGCGACCGCAGCAGACCTTGATGAAGCGCTTACTGCGACCGCAAAGGGCTTTGCCTATTGGCGCGGCGTCGATGTAAATGCCCGCGCCGCAATATTGCATAAGGTTGCCGATCTCATTCGTGAGCGGGCAGAGGGCATCGCCGTTCTGCTCACGACCGAACAGGGTAAGCCACTCGCCGAAGCGCGGACCGAGGTTCTATCCTGCGCCGCGCAGTTTGATTATTTCGCAGAAGAGGCCAAGCGCAGCTATGGCCGCGTCCTCGTCCGGCCAACGGGGCAACGCGCGATTGTGCTGAAACAGCCCGTGGGACCCGTTGCCGCATTTTCACCGTGGAATTTCCCGGTCAATTTGATGTGCAAGAAAATGGCGGCGGCGCTCGCTGCGGGCTGCTCCATCATCGCCAAACCACCCGAAGAAACACCAGCAAGTACAAGCGGCATCATGCAATGCGTCATCGACGGCGGCGTTCCGGGTAATGTTGCCCAGTTAATCTATGGCGTTCCCGATATGGTGAGCCGCCACCTGATCGCATCACCGATCATCCGCAAGGTCAGCTTCACAGGGTCTGTGCCCGTGGGCAAACATTTGCTGAAGCTTGCGGCAGACGGCGTTAAGCGGGCCACCATGGAATTGGGTGGCCATGCGCCTGTGCTGATTTTCGATGATTGCGACCTTGAAAAGGCCGTCACCTTGTCGGCGACCACCAAGTTCCGGAACGCCGGACAAGTGTGCATTTCGCCAACGCGTTTCTATGTACAGGAAGGCGTCTACGACCGCTTTGTCGCTGGCTTCGCTGCGCATACGAAGAATGTGCAGGTCGGCAACGGATTGGATGCTGGCACCGTCATGGGGCCACTCGCCAATGCGCGGCGGCCCTCGGCCATCGCCGCCCTCGTGGAAGATGCAACGTCGAA
>DBOA01000081.1:0-4078 GCA_002299195.1 Sphingomonadales bacterium UBA658 | reverse complement strand
ACGGTGCTCGCGGACGTTCCCATGTCGGCAGACGTCATGGACAATGAACCATTTGGCCCCGTTGCGCTGATGCGGCCATTCAAGACGTTGGACGAAGCCATTGAACAGGCTAACCGCCTGCCCTTTGGCCTTGCCGCTTATGCCTTCACCGAAAACGCGCGGCAGGCGAACCTTGTTGCCGATGCGTTGGATACCGGCATGGTTGGCCTCAACAGCTTTGTGATTTCTATGCCTGACGCGCCCTTTGGCGGGGTCAAGGAATCCGGCTTTGGCAGCGAAGGCGGCCCCGAAGGTCTCGACAGCTATTATGTGACCAAAGCGGTCCATCAATATTGATAAAGCGGCAGCTCTGGCTGATTGGTGGGCTGTGCGCTCTGGCGCTTGGCACCATTGGTATAGCGCTGCCGTTGCTGCCGACCGTGCCCTTTATGATATTGGCAGCCTTTTGCTTTGCGCGCAGCAGCCCGGCGCTTGAAGCCCGCTTAATGAACCATCCCGCCTTTGGGCATCATCTGGTTGCTTGGCGTGAAAAAGGGGTGGTGAGCAGACGCGGCAAATGGTCGGCAACCGTCGCCTTTGGCATCAGCATCGCCATTGGCTTGATCACATTGGCATTGCCGTGGTCGTTGATCCCGCTGGGCGTTGCAATATTGTGCCTTGGCTGGATTTGGCGACAGCCCGAAGCTTAAATCGCCGCGTCGCGGACTATTGCGGTCCCGGCCTCGCGTTGTTTTTTGAGATCCGCCTTCAACTTTGCCGGATCACGCGCAAATACGAAACCAAAGCTGACACCGCCTTCCTTGCCGATGGTGGCATGGTGCAATTTGTGCGCCTGAACCAGCCGCTTGGCATAACCACTGCGCGGCACATATTTGAAATAGCGCTGATGCACGAGGCCATCATGCACCACGGTGTAGATGATGCCGTAAAATAGCACGCCAAGGCCAATCCAGGTCGCAGGCTCCCAAGCTTTCTCGCCAAGCAACAAAGGACTGCCAATCGCAAATAAGGAGATGCTCGTAACCGCGCCAACAATCCCATAAAGATCGTTCTTTTCCAGCGCATTATCATGTGGCTCGTGATGGTCACGGTGCCAGCCCCAGCCCCAGCCGTGCATGATATATTTATGGCTCGACCACGCCACCCATTCCATGACGAAGACGGTGCCAAGCACAATGAGGATGATGCTGATAATGCTCATATTGTTCCCATTAGACGCAAACAACGGAATATTGAAGTGCAACGATTGTCACCTCACTTGATTTCGTTGCAATCAGTTCTATGGCATTTTTATTATGTCCACACCGCAAACACTGTACGAAAAAATCTGGAACGCCCATGTCGTCGAACAACGCGACGATGGTACGTGCCTGATCTTCATTGACCGCCACCTTGTGCACGAAGTGACCAGTCCGCAGGCTTTTGAAGGCCTAAGGGCGGCAGGACGCCGTGTCCGCCGGCCAGATTTGACATTGGCTGTGCCGGACCACAACCTGCCTACGACCGCGCGTCTGGATAGCCACGGACAACCGATCCCGATTGCAGACCCCGAAAGCGCCCAACAATTGGAAGCGCTAGAGCGAAACGCGCCGGAGTTCGGCATTAAGTATATAAATGCCACCGATGCCAAGCAGGGCATCGTCCATGTTGTCGGGCCAGAGCAGGGCTTTTCCCTTCCCGGCACGACGATTGTGTGCGGCGACAGCCACACCGCTTGCCATGGCGGCCTTGGCGCGCTGGCATTCGGCATCGGTACCTCTGAGGTCGAGCATGTTCTGGCGACGCAGACGCTCCAACTGACACGTTCAAAGTCCATGGAAGTACGCGTCGAGGGCGAATTGCGCGCAGGTGTGTCCGCCAAGGACGTCGTGCTGCACATCACGGGCGTGCTGGGTGCCGCAGGCGGCAGCGGCCATGTGATCGAATATACCGGATCCGTCATCCGCGCGCTCAGCGTCGAAGGGCGGCTGACCATTTCCAACATGGCCATTGAACATGGCGCGCGCGCGGGCCTCGTGGCACCCGACGACACCACTTTTGCTTATATCAAGGGCCGGCCTATGGCCCCGTCAGGCGCAAACTGGGACGCAGCGGTTGCCTATTGGCGCACACTCGCGACCGACCCGGGTGCAACATATGACAAGGTCGTGTCGATTGATGCCGCCGATATCGCACCCAGCGTCACATGGGGCACCAGCCCCGAAGATGTGTTGCCGATTACAGGCATCGTCCCCGATCCGTCCGCCTTTGCCGATCCGTCCAAGCAGGAAGCCGCGCGCAAATCGCTGGATTATATGGGGCTGACACCCGGCACACGGATGACCGATATCGAAGTGCAGAATATCTTCATCGGCAGCTGCACCAACAGCCGCATTGAAGATCTGCGCGCCGCTGCTGAAATCTTAAAAGGCCGCAAAAAGGCGGCGAACGTCAAATGGGCAATTGTCGTGCCCGGCAGTGGCCTTGTGAAGCAACAGGCCGAGGACGAGGGTCTAGACCGGATATTTACCGACGCTGGGTTCGAATGGCGTGAGCCGGGCTGTTCGGCATGCTTGGGGATGAACCCGGACAAGGTGCCCGCTGGCGAACGTTGCGCATCAACCAGCAACCGGAATTTCGTCGGCCGTCAAGGACCGGGCGCGCGTACCCATCTGGTGAGCCCGGCAATGGCCGCTGCTGCTGCTGTTGCTGGCAAGCTAACGGATGTCCGTGCGCTCGCCAATTAAGGGTAACGCATGCGCGGCACCGCTGGCCTATGCGGCGGTGCCGGTGAAGCTATTCCCTTTACTTGTCACAAATGCCGAAGCTAAAGCAGTTGGCATCAAGGAAGAGGCTTATGACCAATAAAAAATCCGATGGTGGCGACACATGGTCGACCACAGCCAAGGTTGGCGCTGCAGTAGGTTCGGCGGCACTGATGGCGGCGTTGATTTACGCAGGACGCCGCAGCCTGACCCAGAAAAAGGGAAAGCTGGAACCAATGTCGCCTGAGCCCGAAGTTGCGCCGATGACGCACAATCAACCCAAGACAGATACGGACTAAAGGCATGAAAGCGATAAGCCGTGTTGAGGGCCGGGCCTATCCCGTCGGATTGAAAAACATCGACACCGATGTGATCATCCCCGCGGTGTGGCTTAAAACCATTAGCCGCGCTGGATTGGGCAAGGGCGCGTTCGAAAGCTTGCGCGCGGTCCCGGGTAACGTATTTGACGATCCTGAATATGCTGGTGCGCCGATATTGATCGCTGGCGACAATTTCGGTTGCGGATCGAGCCGCGAACATGCGGCGTGGGCGATGGCCGATTTGGGCATATCCGCGGTTATTGCGCCAAGCTTTTCCGACATATTTTCGGGCAATGCGTTCAAGAACGGCTTGCTCGCCATCGTCCTTCCACAGGCGGCGATTGACCGTTTGATGGAAGTCGCGCGGACCTATGACATTCACATCGATCTGGAAACGCAAACCGTTACCACGCCGTTTCAGGACCGGTTCGAATTTGAAATCGACCCATTCCGTAAACATTGCCTGATCAACGGAGTAGACGAAATTGGCCTGACGCTGAAAAGCAGCGACGCGATTTCGGTGTACGAAGCCAAATTATCTGCGGACCGGCCCTGGCTGGCGCCAAACCCCGTTTAGGAGAGAGACATGCGCGCTTTATTATCAACCGCAAGCGGCGGCCCAGAAACACTTGTCATGGGCGAACTGCCTGAACCCACCGCCGGACCCGGTCAGGTTGTGGTCGCGGTAAAGGCCTGTTCGATCAACTTCCCCGACACGCTGATGATTGTCGACCTCTATCAATTCAAGCCTGAGCGTCCCTTTGCGCCGGGCGGAGAAATTGCGGGCACAGTTGAAGCGATTGGCGAAGGCGTTACCGGCTTTGCCATTGGCGACCGCGTCATTGGCCTGTGCGGCAATGGCGGCTTGACCGAAAAAGTCGCGGTCGCAGCGTTCAATTGCTTCAAAATGCCCGACGCCATGTCCTTTGACGATGGCGCAGCTTTGTTGATGACCTATGGCACGTCAATCCACGCGCTGAAGGATCGCGGCCATATGAAGTCGGGTGACAATGT
>DBOA01000058.1 GCA_002299195.1 Sphingomonadales bacterium UBA658 | reverse complement strand
CACACGCCGTTCTTTTTAGGCGCGGGCGCGTACAAGCATCATGTCCCCGCAAGTGTTGACCATATCATCCAGCGCGGCGAATTCCTGACGGCTTACACGCCGTATCAGCCCGAAATCGCGCAGGGCACGCTTCAGATGCTGTTCGAATTCCAGACGCAGGTTGCGCGGCTGTTCGGTTGCGATGTTGCCAACGCGTCGATGTACGATGGTTCGACCGCATGTTGGGAAGCCATTGGCATGGCGGGCCGTATTACCAAGCGGACCAAAGCGGTCCTCTCGTCGGGGCTGCACCCGCATTATGTCAGCGTTGCCAAAACGATGGCGCAATATACCGGCGACACGCTGGACACCGCCTTGCCGGAGCTTTCGCCTGTCACCGATAGCGCACGCTTACTAAATGCCATCGACGGCGAGACAAGCTGCGTTGTCGTGCAATATCCCGATATTCTTGGCCGCATTGAAGATCTGTCGGCGATTGCGGCCAAGGCGCATGAACATGGCGCGCTGTTGATTGCTGTGGTCACCGAACCCTTCGCATTGGGTGCCATCAAGGCACCGGGTGACATGGGCGCGGACATTGTAGTGGGTGAGGGGCAGTCGCTTGGCGTCGGCCTTCAGTTCGGCGGGCCTTATGTCGGGCTGTTTGCGTGCAAGGAGAAGTTCGTTCGCCAAATGCCCGGTCGCTTGTGCGGTGAGACTGTGGATGCCGAGGGCAAGCGTGGTTTCGTACTGACGCTGTCCACCCGCGAGCAGCATATCCGCCGTGAAAAGGCGACGTCAAATATCTGTACAAATTCAGGCCTTTGTGCATTGGCTTTCAGCATTCATCTGACATTGTTGGGTGAAAAGGGGCTGCGCGGTTTGGCGGAACTCAACCACGGCCTAGCCGTCCAAGCCGCCGACCGGCTTTCGCAAATCGCTGGCGTTGAGCTCGTCAACGACACGTTTTTCAACGAATTCACGCTGAAGCTGCCAAAGGAAGCGCGCCCCGTCGTGCGGGCATTGGCCGACCGGAAAGTCTTGGGCGGGGTCTCCTTAGGGCGCTTATATCCCGATGTAGACGCGCTCGCCAATGGTCTGGTCGTTGCGGTGACCGAAGCCGCGACCATGGAGGATGTGGAAACATTTGCCGCCGCATTTCAGGAGGCGTTGGCATGAGCACGATTAATCAAAGCGGTTGGAAACCCGAAATGGGCAGCGCGGGCGAAACGGGCCCCGCGACATATACCGGCAACAAGGCGCTGATGCTGGAAGAGGCGTTGATTTTCGAAATCGGCACGACCGGAACAACGGGCGTTGATCTGGCCGATGCGCCGAAGGTCACGCCGCGCCTTGGCAATTTGGCCCGCCATCGCGACATTGGCCTTCCCGGCCTGTCTGAACCCGAAACGGTGCGCCATTACACCCGCCTCAGCCGTCAGAATTATGCCATCGACTTGGGCTTCTTCCCGCTGGGCAGCTGCACCATGAAGCATAACCCGCGGCTGAATGAAAAAGTCGCGCGCATGGAGGGCTTTGCCGATGTCCACCCGCTGCAGCCTGTTGAAACCGTGCAAGGCGCATTAGCGGTGATAAACGAGCTGGCGGTTTGGCTGATAAAACTGACCGGTATGCACGGCGTAGCCATGACGCCGAAAGCTGGCGCGCACGGCGAACTGTGCGGTATCCTTGCTATCAAAGCGGCACTCGAAGCCCGCGGCGACCCGCGCAGCGTTATCCTCGTCCCCGAAAGCGCGCATGGCACCAACCCTGCCACGGCTGCTTTTGCCGGTTATGCGGTCGAGAATATTCCGGCAACGTCCGAAGGCCGTGTCGACTTGGCGGCGCTGAAGGCGCGGCTTGGCCCCGATGTTGCGGGCGTGATGATTACCAACCCTAACACCTGCGGCCTGTTCGAGCGGGACATGAAAGCCATCTCAGATGCGGTTCATGCTGCTGGCGGATATGTCTATTGCGATGGCGCGAACTTTAACGCCATTGTCGGACGGGTTCGCCCGGGCGATCTCGGCATCGATGCGATGCATATCAACCTGCATAAGACTTTCTCTACCCCGCACGGTGGTGGCGGTCCGGGTTCGGGGCCGGTCGTTTTATCGGAAGCATTGTCACCTTTTGGTCCGATACCATTTACCGAGCGCCACGCAGACGGGCGCTATACGCTGGTCGAAGAAGAAACAGCCAGCACGCGGCATCCGCACAGCTTCGGACGCATGGTGGCCTTCCATGGCCAAATGGGCATGTTTACGCGCGCTTTGTCCTACATCATGTCGCATGGTGCGGATGGTTTGCGTCAGGTTGCCGAAGACGCAGTGTTGAACGGAAATTATATCTTGCGCAGCCTTGAGGATGTCCTTGATGCGCCCTTTGCGCATAGCGGGCCATGTATGCATGAGGCGTTGTTCAGCGATAATGGCTTGGCTGAGGGCTTTTCAACGCTCGATATCGCCAAGGGTCTGATTGACGAAGGTTATCACCCGATGACGGTCTATTTCCCGCTCGTCGTGCATGGCGCGATGTTGATCGAGCCGACCGAAACCGAGAGCAAGGCTACGCTTGACCAGTTTATTGGCGCGATGCGCTCGGTCGTGCAACGGGCGAAGGCAGGGGATCCGATGCTGAAATCCGCGCCGCATCACGCGCCACGCCGTCGCCTGGATGAAACCCAGGCTGCGCGTAAGCCCGTGCTCGTGTGGCGCGAACCCGAACAGGCAGTTGCGGCGGAATGAGCACGCCGCAGCCCTTTGTGTTTGAACGCGGCCCCGAGGTAAAGCGGTACGCACCAGCGACCGTGCGTAACCGCGATGTGATTGCGCAAGCGCTTGCCAAATTGCTGCCCGACCGCGGCCTAGTGCTCGAAATCGCGAGCGGAACGGGCGAACATGTGGTGCACTTTGCCAAGCTGCTCCCAACTTTGACATGGCAGCCGACCGATCCCGATCCCATTGCGGTGGCGTCGATTGAGGCGTGGCGTGCGGACGAGGATGCGGCGAATGTCTTACCTGCGATGTTGCTGGATGCCGCGTCCGACTGGCCCATTACGAAGGCCAATGCGGTGCTGTGCATTAACATGGCCCATATCAGCCCCTGGGCGGCCACGGTCGGGTTGCTGCGCAATGCTGCCCGAACGCTTGGCCCGTCCGAACCGCTGTGCATTTATGGGCCATTCCGCCAGCGCGATGTTCCCCTCGCGCAGAGCAATGCTGCATTTGATGCGTCATTGCGCCAACAAAACCCCGAATGGGGCCTGCGCTCCGTGGAGAATCTCCAAGAAACTGCCGAAGAGAATGGCTTGCGCCTCGACCAGATCGTTGAAATGCCAGCGAACAATCTGCTGCTTGTATTCCGCGCCTAGGGTCAGGACCTATTAAATGCACCTTCGCGGTTTGAGGCCATATTGTTCAGTGCGAGGCGGTAAGCGCCGGACTTAGTGGTTCTAAGTCCAAGCTTGCCAACGCAGCAATGGACAATATGGATCAAATCCGAAGGACGCCAAAATGGCTTCGATATCTTTGCCATTTTGACGCCGCGATGGTGCATTTAATAGGCCCTGACCCTAAGCGGCTGGTGGCGGCAAGCCATCCAGCCATGCTTTTACGTCGGCAGCGCTCTTCTCCGGAATTTCTTCCATGGGGATGTGGCCTACGCCCGGATAAATAACCAGCTTGGATTGCGGCAAGGCGTCCGCGAACCACCGCCCAGCACTTACGGGGATGAGGTTATCCTCTTCTCCCCACATGATCATCGCAGGCACCTTGATTGCCGCCAGCTTCTCTGTGTTGCCAGCGCGCATGTTTTGCACGTTTGCAAAGCGCTTCATGGTTGCTTCACGGTTGCCGGGGTAGCGGTTGAGTTCCCAATAGCGGTCGACAAGCTTTGCGTTGATCTTCGAATAAACGCTCATCGATGTTTTGACGCTGGCTTCAAAAATGCTGCGTGGAGCAATAAAGCGCGCGGCCTCTTTGATGACCGGCATCCGCATCAAACGGAAACCGATTGGTATATTACCAGATTTGGCAGAAGGCTGCCCGCTGGCATCCACCAGCAACATCGCTTCGACTTTTTCGGGGTGCGTGAGTGTGTACATCCATGTGACGCCGCCACCCATTGAGTTGCCGCCGATTATGGCCTTTTTGACATTAAGCCGCGAAAGCAATCGATCGACGACCTCAACATACGTCGCGCTGTCATAGATACCGGATGGATTTTGCCCGGTAAGGCCATGGCCGGGAAGGTCCATCGAAATGATACGATATTCCTCGCCTAATATCTGGACCCACGGCTCCCACGTATGCAGCGAGGCGTTCGATCCGTGGATGAGGACAAGAATACGTCCGTCCCGATTGCCTTCATCGCGATAATGAACGCGCAGGCCGGGCTCAAGGTCAGCAAAACGTGATGCGCTATTGCTATATTTGGTTTCCATCGCTGCCGCATCGGTATCTGGCGCATATCCCCAGATAAAGACGGCGGCGACCGCGATCACGAGCGCAACAAAGACCCATTTGATAAGACGTTTCATTTCTTCCCCCAATCAGTGGCTGGATTGCATGCCAGACGGGC
>DBOA01000090.1 GCA_002299195.1 Sphingomonadales bacterium UBA658 | reverse complement strand
CGCACCGGTGACACCGTTGAAGGTGAAATTCGCGCGCCGAAAGATGGCGAACGTTATTTTGCCCTGACCAAAGTGATGAAGATCAACTTTGATGATCCCGACGCCGTCCGTCATCGTGTTAACTTCGATAACCTCACACCGCTGTATCCAGATTCAAAACTGACTTTGGACTCGCTTGATCCAACGGTGAAGGACAAGTCTGCACGCGTGATCGATATTGTCAGCCCGCAAGGTAAGGGCCAACGCGCGCTGATCGTTGCGCCGCCGCGTACGGGTAAAACTGTGTTGCTGCAGAATATTGCCCGCGCCATTACCGAAAACCATCCTGAAGTGTTTTTGATCGTATTGTTGATCGACGAACGTCCAGAGGAAGTCACCGATATGCAGCGTTCGGTGAAGGGTGAGGTTGTGTCCTCTACCTTCGATGAACCCGCGACACGTCACGTGCAAGTCGCTGAAATGGTTATAGAAAAGGCAAAGCGTCTGGTGGAACATAAGCATGATGTTGTCATCTTGCTCGACTCGATCACGCGCCTTGGCCGTGCCTATAACACTGTGGTTCCATCATCGGGCAAGGTGTTGACCGGCGGTGTGGACGCGAATGCGTTGCAACGTCCAAAGCGCTTCTTCGGCGCGGCCCGGAACATCGAGGAAGGTGGTTCGTTGTCCATCATCGCAACCGCGCTGATCGATACCGGCAGCCGTATGGATGAAGTTATTTTCGAAGAATTCAAGGGTACCGGCAACTCAGAAATCGTGCTCGATCGCAAGGTCGCGGATAAGCGTATCTTCCCAGCGCTTGATGTCGGCAAGTCCGGCACGCGTAAGGAAGAATTGCTGGTCGAGGAAGGCAAGCTCAAGAAAATGTGGGTCCTGCGCCGTATCCTTATGCAAATGGGCACCATCGACGCGATGGAGTTCCTGCTCGATAAGATGAAGGATTCGAAGACCAACGAAGACTTCTTCGATTCCATGAATCAGTAAGCGATAGGCGACATCATGATGTTTGAATTTTTGATTGCGACCGCGTCATCGGCGATGTCACTTGGCGGACCTGCCGAAATTTGGGGTCATATCGTTAATGACTTCTCCAATCTGAACACCACGAGCGCGTGGACCGCTTTGGGGTCGGTCATCTTGCTTGACCTTGTGCTTGCGGGTGACAATGCGATTGTTGTTGGCGCATTGGCCGCCGGTCTGCCTCCGGAACAGCGCAAAAAGGTCATTTTCATCGGGGTTATCGCTGCGCTTGTTTTGCGTGTGGTGTTTGCTTTGATGGTCAATTTGTTGATGGGTGTCATTGGCCTCATCTTCGTTGGCGGATTGTTGCTGATCTGGGTTGCATGGAAAATGTACCGCGACCTTCAACGCAGCGAGGCGACGGAATCGCCGGGCTCTCCTGAAGTTTTAGGTGATGAAAATAGCGGTATTCCGGCTGCCAAAAGCTTTGCGGCTGCGGCATGGGCAGTTGCGGTTGCCGATGTATCGATGAGCCTCGACAATGTTCTGGCCGTGGCAGGCGCTGCCAAGGATCATCCAGGCATCATGATTGTCGGTCTGATCTTTGCCGTGGCCCTTATGGGTATCGCAGCGAATATCATCGCCCAATATATTGAACGCTATAAATGGATTGCATGGCTGGGCATGGCCGTGATCGTCTATGTTGCGCTCAAGATGATTTACGAAGGCTGGACCGACCCCGCGCTGGGCGTTGGCCACTATATCATCGCGCTGATCAGCCGCTAATTTTTGAGGGCATCTGACGATCGTCAGATAGCCCTCAACTTAGATGTTCTGCAAAGAACGCTGCTGTGCGTGAATCGGCCAGTGCCGCGCCGGCTTCGTTGCGGCGGTTGCCCATTTCTGCGGCAAAGCCGTGGTCGAGGCCTTCATAATCGTGCAAAGTCACCTTCGGGTGATTGTCCAGCACAGCATGGATCGCCACCTGTGCCTCTGGACCGACAAAATGGTCTGCAGTGGGGATATGCAGCATGAGCGGATGGGCAATCGCATGGCTCTCGCCAAGCATCCGATCAATCATCACACCATAATAGCCAACCGATGCACTGATGTCGGTGCGTGTCGCCGCCATATAGGCCAGCCGTCCACCCAGGCAGTAGCCGACACAGCCGACATTTTGAATGGGGGCGTGGCCTGAAATACCGCCCCGTATCGCGTGAATAGCAGCCTCAATGTCTTTGACACCGTCATCGGCATCATATTGGCCAAAATAGCCGAACGCTTCTTGAAGCTGTGCTTCGACATCGGGATTAAGTTCGACGCCGGGCGCGAAACGCCAGAAAATGTCGGGTGCAATCGCCAGATATCCATCATTAGCCAAATGATCGCATTTTTGGCGAATGCCCGCATTTACGCCGAAAATTTCGGGTATGACGATGATAGCAGCTTTCACTGCGCCAACCGGAGCGGCGAGATACGCCGGAAACAAGGCATCTTCGTTCAGTGCCGCAATCTTTATCATGTCGCCCATATCTTGCTCCTGTGCGGACATTCTCCGCAATTGCGTGATTCGATGTTGTCTTTATAGTATGTCATACCATCAAGAGGAGAGTCCCGGCCATGAAGATGAACATAGAGATTGATTGTTCGCCAGAAGAGGCCCGTGCGCTTTTGGGTCTGCCCGACGTGACCAAAGCCAATGAGGCCTATGTTGAAAAGGTCACGAACCTGATGAATGGCGCCGGCGGCATCGACCAGCTTCAGGAACTTGGCAAGCAAATCGCACCAATGGGGCAAATGGGGTTGCAGCTGTTTCAACAACTGATCGAAACAGGTGCAAAAGCCGCCATGTCTGGCATGAGCAGCAAAGACAAAAAATAGAGCTTTGATGTCCGCCACCGATACTATTTTTGCACTGTCCAGCGGTGCGCCGCCGGCTGCCATAGCGATTATCCGCATCAGCGGCACTGCGGCGTTTGATGTGGTGCGTGGGCTTGCGGGCCGGACACCAAAGCCGCGGCGGGCATCGCTGGCTATATTACGGGCGCCAGACAGTGGTGAGATACTCGACCAAGCGCTTGTCTTGCTCTTTCCGGGTCCCGATAGTGCAACGGGTGAGGATCTCGCTGAGCTTCATATTCATGGTGGACGCGCCGTCGTTCGCGCTGTCGAAAAAGCCATATCGCAGTTTCCCGATGTGCGCGCGGCAGAGGCTGGCGAGTTTACGCGGCGAGCGTTTGCCAATGGCCGGCTTGATTTGAACGAGGCCGAGGGTCTTGCTGATTTGTTATCGGCAGAGACCGAGTGGCAGCGCAAATCCGCAACATTGATGTTTGGCGGTAGTTTTAGCGCAGCAATCGAGGCATGGCGGCAAGAGGTTCTCCAACTGTCCGCGTTGACCGAGGCTGAACTTGATTTTTCGGATGAGTCCGATGTAGATGCGCAAAATAATCATTTAATATCAGATTCTTGCTTGAAAATTCAGCGTGAGATGGAGCAGATATTATCCAACCCCGCTGCCGAAAAATTGAAGGATGGGTTGCGCGTCGTCTTGGGTGGTCCACCAAATTGCGGCAAGTCGACATTGTTGAACGCCTTGGTCGAACGCGACGCGGCCATCGTGTCGGACATTGCCGGTACTACGCGGGATATGATCGAAGTCCCGATTGGGATTGATGGCATCGCGTTCGTCTTTACCGACACGGCAGGGATACGGGATCATACCGACGACGTCATCGAGCGCATGGGAATCGACCGCAGTCAGGCCGCGATGCAGGGCGCGGATATCATATTATGGCTTGGGCCAGAAGGTGCTGGGCCCGACCACCCGCACATCATTGAAGTGGCGGCCAAGTCGGATAGTCCCGATGGCTTGAAAAAATCGGAAGTGGCCATTCAGGTGTCAGCCGTTTCAGGATGTGGCATAGCCGACCTGAAAACAGCCGTCGCGGATATCGCGAAAAAGCTTTTGCCGCCGCCCGACCAGTTTTCAGCGAACCAGCGTCAACGGACGCTGCTCGCAGACTGCGCAGATGCGCTGGGTGGGTGTCAGGCAACCGATGACTGGCTGATCGTCGCGGAATGCTTACGCCAAGCGCGGCTGGCATTGGACGCATTAACGGGTCGCGCGCACACCGAAGAACTGCTCGATAATGTATTTGGTAAATTCTG
>DBOA01000038.1 GCA_002299195.1 Sphingomonadales bacterium UBA658 | reverse complement strand
TGCGCCGCTGTCCGACCATTGGTTGAAATCACCCATCAGGACGGTGGGCATATGCCGCGGGCTGGCATCAATCGCCGCCAGCAACGCGCGGATTTGCTTGCGCCGCCACAGCCCCGATAAATCGAGATGCACGCCAATGACGCGCAGCGCATGGCCAGCAACCGACAGTTCCGCCACCACCGCGCCGCGTGGTTCCAGCGTTCGCATATCAATCGGCTGGCAATGGCGCACCTCCATGCCCTTGCGCACCAAAATCGCGTTGCCGTGCCAGCCAATGGCGGCAGGACGGAAAGCCAGCGGCACGGGCATCCAACTTGTCTCCGCCTCCAGCATCGCCAGCGGCAATGCGCTGACCCGCGCGCCGAACCGGCGGTCCACTTCTTGTAGCGCGATAATATCGGCGTCGATTTCTTTGAGCACCGCCAATATGCGTTCGGGGTTGCGCCGCTGATCAAGGCCAACCGCCTTGCGAATATTATAGGTCGCAACCTTGAGTGCGTGGCTCATATCGGGGTCATGCGGTTCGTTCGGCCATATCGCAATTTGGACCGAAATATGCGCCCATCAACCCGCCGTGCCGCCGACCGTAAGCGCGCTGACCAAAGTTGTGGGTTGTCCGACGCCCGCCGGAACGCTTTGGCCGCCTTTGCCGCACACGCCGATGCCGTCATCCAATGCCATGTCGTTGCCAAGGCCAATGACCTTGTTGAGCGCAGTTGGGCCATCGCCAATCAAGGTCGCGCCTTTAATGGGATCGCCAAGCTTGCCGTCCTTGACCAAATAGGCCTCGGTACAGCTGAACACGAATTTGCCCGACACGATGTCGACTTGCCCGCCGCCAAAGCTTTTGGCGAAGATGCCGTTTTTGACGCGGCTCAACAGTTCAGCCGGGTCGTCATTGCCGCTGCGCATGAATGTGTTGGTCATGCGCGGCATCGGTGCATGGGCGTAGCTTTCGCGGCGACCATTGCCCGTGGGCGCAACACCCATCAGGCGGGCGTTCATGCGGTCCTGCATATAGGCGCGCAATATGCCGTCCTCGATCAGGACATTTTCCTGCGTCGGCGTGCCTTCATCATCAATCGACAGCGAACCACGGCGGTTCATCATGGTGCCATCGTCGACAACGGTCACGCCGGGCGCGGCAACACGCTGGCCAATTTTGCCGGAAAAAGCACTGCTGCCCTTGCGGTTAAAATCGCCTTCAAGACCATGGCCGACGGCTTCATGCAGCAATACGCCCGGCCAGCCGGGTCCAAGCAACACGGTCATTTCGCCCGCGGGTGCGGCGACCGAACGCAAGTTGGTCAGCGCCTGCGCCAATGCTTCATCAATGGCATGTTCCCATTCATGATCTTCAAACAATTTGTCGTACAGATAACGCCCGCCAAAACCATAAGTGCCGGTTTCGCGGCGGTCGCCGTCTTGCGCGACGATGGAGACATTGAGGCGCACCAAAGGCCGCACGTCGGTAGCGACAAAGCCATCGGCGCGCACGATTTCGACGACGCTCCAGCTGCCCGAAAGGCTGACGCTCACTTGTGCGACGCGTGGGTCACGCGCGCGGGCGGCGGCGTCGATTTGTTGGCACAACGCAACCTTTTGCGCGAATGGCACCAGTTCAAGCGGATTGCCGTCTGTATATAAATGCCGGTTGTTCTGGCGCGGCGGCGGGGCGGGTTGCTCCTTTGCGGGATCGAGCAGCTTTAACGTTTCCCCTGCCCGGCGAATCGCAGCCTCGCTCATGTCATTGGCGTGGCTGAACCCGGTCATCTCACCCGACACACCGCGCAGGCCAAAGCCCGAACCCGTCGAATAATCCGCCATTTTCAGCCGGCCATCATCAAAACCAAAGCTCTCGGTCGCGCTATATTGCAAATACAGCTCACCATCATCGCACGCCTTCAACGCGTCACGCGTACTACGCTGCGCTGCGTCAGGGTCGAGAAGGCCGGGTTGATAAAGATATGAGCGGGGATCGGTGTAAGTCATTTTGCGTATATGGGACGGTGCGGCGGCGGTTGAAAGGGTAATTTGCATATTCCTCCCCATCGGCTTTCCAACACCACAACTTCGTCACCCTGAACTTGTTTCAGGGTCATAATTCCTTGCAACATGAAAGTAAGATGCTGAAACAAGTTCAGCATGACGGGTAGGTGCGTGATTGGGCGTTCAGAAAAGTTGGTTTTCTCCAGCGCATAACCCCCCTAAAGCCGCCCGATGACCACGCGATTCCAGTTTTCGATTTCCGCCACTGATGGCAAGGCGCGCACCGGCAGCATTCAGATGATGCGCGGCGAAATTCGCACGCCTGCCTTCATGCCCGTCGGCACCGCCGCCACGGTAAAGGCGATGCGCCCTGCCGAAGTGCGCGCAACGGGCGCGGACATCATCCTTGGCAACACCTACCATCTGATGCTGCGGCCGGGCGCGGAACGCGTCGCGCGGCTGGGTGGGTTGCACCAGTTTTCGGGCTGGGACCGGCCGATATTGACCGACAGCGGCGGGTATCAGGTTATGAGCCTGTCGGCTTTGCGCAAAATCACCGAAGAGGGCGTGGCGTTTCAAAGCCATCTCGACGGGTCGAAACATATGCTGTCGCCCGAACGGTCGATGGAAATCCAGCGGCTATTGGGTTCCGACATTGTCATGGCGTTTGACGAATGCCCCGCCAATGGCGTGAGCCGCGACGAAGCGATCAAGTCGATGGAATTGTCGATGCGCTGGGCCAAGCGTTCACGCGACGGGTTCGAAAGCGGCGGCGAACATGCCGCGCGCGCGGCCTTATTTGGCATTCAACAAGGGTCATTGGACGAAGAATTGCGCAAGCGGTCGGCCGATGCGTTGATCGACATTGGTTTTGATGGCTATGCCGTGGGCGGCCTTGCGGTGGGTGAAGGGCAAGAGGCGATGTTTGGTTGCCTCGATTATGCGCCGGACCAATTGCCCGCCGACCGGCCACGTTATCTGATGGGTGTGGGCAAACCCGACGATTTGGTGGGCGCGGTTGAACGCGGCATCGACATGTTCGATTGCGTCCTGCCCACCCGCTCTGGTCGTAATGGGCAAGCCTTTACCCATCACGGCCCCATCAACATCCGCAATGCGAAATTTGCCGAAGACCAAGGGCCGATTGACGACCAATGCACCTGCCCGGTGTGCGCAACATGGACCCGCGCTTATGTCCATCACCTAATCCGGTCGGGCGAGATACTGGGCGCGATGCTGATGACGCAGCATAATCTGCATTATTACCAAATGCTGATGGCCGGAATGCGCGCGGCGATATCGCAAGGGCGCTTTGCGGCATTCGCGTCCGATTTCCGGCGGGATTATGTCCGCGGAAAAGATCAGGGTTGAAACCATGACGCGCGTCGCAGCAGCCATCGCACGCGCACAGGCAAACAGTCCGTTTCTTGCCGGACTGATGGACCGCAACCCCGAATTGATGGCGATGGTAGAGGCGGGCGAATTTGACGCGGCGCTGGCGCAATCGCTTGCCCGGACGGCGGACAATGTTGGCACCGCCTTGCGCCAACAGCGGCAGGGCGTCGCGCTTGTCACCGCGATTGCCGACCTCGCTGGCGTTTGGGACCTCAGCCGCGTCACAGGCATCCTTTCCGACTTTGCCGACCATGCGCTCGACCAAGCCATATCCGCCGCCATCGAAGAACGCGTGCCCGGCGCGCGCAATCAAGGCTTTGCCGTCATTGCGCTGGGCAAACATGGCGGGTGCGAGCTGAATTATTCGTCGGACATTGACCCGATTTTCCTGTTCGATCCCAAAACCCTGCCCCACCGCGAACGCGACGATGTGGCGGAGGCTGCGGTGCGCTATGGCCGCCGCGTTATCGAGCTATTGTCCGCATTGGATGGCGACGGATATGTCTTTCGCGTCGACATGCGGCTGCGGCCATCGCCGGAGGTCAGCCCGATTGCCCTGCCCGTTGAAGCGGCCATCGGCTATTATGAATCAAGCGCGCTGGCGTGGGAGCAAGCGGCGTTTATCCGTTCGCGGGTCAGTGCGGGCGACCGCGCGCTGGGCGCATATTTCCTGAACGCTATTCAGCCGTTTATCTGGCGCAAGTCGCTTGATTTCGGGCAGTTGAAGAACATCACCGCAATGACCGCACAAATCCGTGACCATTATGCCAAGGGTCAGAAAATGGGCCTTGGGTTCGATCTGAAGCGTGGCCATGGCGGGATTCGCGAATGTGAATTTTTCGCGCAGGCGCATCAGCTGATCCATGGCGGACGCGATCCCGTGCTGCGTGTGCCCGACACACGCGAGGCGCTGAAACGGTTGGCGGCGGCTGGGCCGATTAGCCCGCAAGAGGCGGAGACATTATCATCGGCCTATGAACAATTGCGGACATTTGAACATCGTCTGCAAATGCACAGCGACCGGCAGACGCACGAGATACCGCAGAACCGCGAAACCGCCGATGCCGTCGCACGCTTGCACGGGCTGGCGGACGCCGACGCGTTGATTGACACGATCCGCCCAGTCACTGAACACGTCGCGGCGATTTATGACCGGATGGTGGACGCAGGCGGCAGCGAAGGGCCGCGCATGGCCGATGAAGGCCTGCCGCTTGAAGAACAATTGACCGATTTGGGCTATGCCGACCCCGCCGCCATCATGCAGCGCATGGCCCGGTGGCGCAGCGGCAAGATTCGCGCAATCCGCAGCGCATCGGCGCGCGACGCATTTGAAGCCGTCCTGCCCGCGATCATGAAAGCATTGGCGCTGGCCCCCGATTCCGACCGTGCCATCGCACGGTTCGAAAATATGATCGAGGCGATACCCAGCGCCATCAACGTCTTCCGCTTGCTGGAGGCGCGGCCCGGGCTGTTGCAATTGGTCGCCAACATATTGAGCTACGCGCCGACGCTGGCCGACGATCTTGGCCGGCAGAGCCGGTATCTGGACGCGTTGATTGACACGAGCGCGATGAACTTGCCCGGCGACATGGCCGCTTTGCACGATGCGATGGCGCGCCGGATTGGCGATGCCGATTATCAATCCATGCTCGACATTGTCCGCGATTATGTCGGCGAAAAACGCTTTGCGCTGGGCGTGCAGTTGATTGAGGGCCGAAGCGACGCAAGCGACATCGCGCGCAGCTACGCCCATTTGGCGGAGGCCGCGTTGCAGACGCTTACCGCCGCGACGGTGGCCGAATTTGAAAAAGCACATGGCCGCATTGACGGCGGCGAGCTGGTCATGTTGGCATTGGGCCGATTGGGCGGAGAGGCGCTGACGCATGCGTCGGACCTTGATCTGATATTGCTGTTCACGGGCAATCATCTCGCCGAATCCGATGGGCCGCGTTCCTTGGGCGCGACGCAATATTTCAACCGGCTGGCGCAACGCGTGATTGCCGCAATGTCGGTGCCCACCGCATCGGGCGCTTTATATGAGGTCGACACACGACTTCGGCCATCGGGCGCCGACGGCCTGTTGTGTGCGTCGGTGAAAAGCTTTGACCAATATCAGCACGAAAATGCGTGGACGTGGGAGCATATGGCACTGACGCGGGCGCGCGTGCTGTTTGGTTCCGCCGATGCCCGTGCGCAGGTGGGCAATATTGTCGCGGATGTTTTGCATGGGCAACGCGACCCCGAAAAGCTGCGGACCGATATCGCCAGCATGCGCAAGGATATGGCCGCGCATAAGCCGCCCAAGGGCGACCTGGATGTAAAGCTGTTGCCCGGGGGCTCGGTGGACATGGAGTTTATCATCCACCGGCTTCAGCTCGAAACACATGCCGGGTTGGTGCCGCAGCTTGGCCCTGCGATTGATGCGCTGGTGACAGCAGGACATCTGCCTGCAGAATTTGCCACGGCTTATGCATCGTTCGCGCGGCTGTTGGTCATGGTGCGCCTCGTCGCGCCCGATTGTGCCGCCCCGCCAGAGGCGGCGCAGGCGTTGATTGCCGACAGCCTTGGCTTTGCCGATTGGGATGGCTTGATGGCTGCGATTAGGGATTATCGCGGGGTTGTCATGCACGAATGGCAGCGGCTATTTGGACCACGCGATTTTTGAAAAGGAACCCAACATGACCGATATCAACGACACCCTGCCCGACGTCACGGTTGCGGATAGCGCAGGCAATGCGGTCAATCTGGCGACGCTGAAAGGTCCGCTGGTGCTCTATTTCTACCCCAAGGCGGACACGCCCGGTTGTACGAATGAAGCCAAGGATTTCACTGCATTGTCGGCTGATTTCGCCGCACTCAATTGCCCCGTCTACGGCATGTCCAAGGACAAGCCCGCCAAGCTTGCCAAATTTGCGGCGAAATATGCACTCAATGTCACGTTGCTATCCGACGAAGCCAGCGATGCCACCGAGCAAATGGGCGCGTGGGTCGAAAAATCGATGTACGGCAAAAGCTATATGGGCATTGACCGGTCAACCTATCTGGTCGGCAAAGACGGCAAGGTTGCGCAGGTCTGGCGCAAGGTAAAGGTCAAGGACCACGCCGCCGAAGTTTTGGCCGCGGCGAAAGCGATCGGCTGAACCGCGCGGGTCATTCTTTGAAAACCGAAGCCCTGAGCCTGTCGAAGGGCGGTTCCCGTTCGCACGCCTACCGCCCTTCGACGGTCGCA
>DBOA01000087.1 GCA_002299195.1 Sphingomonadales bacterium UBA658 | reverse complement strand
ACCGAACTGCCATCGGCGAGCAGCACTTTATTGTCCTCAGGCACAAATCCAGAGGCTGCTTTCTTGATCCAGTCAACCGCTTTGGGCATGACCGATTTTTCGGTGCGCTTGGTGAATTCAGCCGAGAAAACGCCCGCCCCAACCATGGTCCAGCCGGGCTGATAATAATGGCCTTCTGACGGTTCGATAACGGCAATCGATAGCTTCCGATTGCGCTTTAACAGGCTGGCGGCTGTGGCGATTCCGGCACTGCCGCCGCCCACGATAACCACATCATAGATTTTGGCGGAGGATGGCGCTGCATCCTGATCTTTTGTCGCCATTTCCCAAAGCTTGGATGAACGCGCGCCGGAGCGGCAATAGGCAAGAATGGGGGATGGCATTTGGGCCAGTGCCGCTTTCATCTTGGCCGCATCATCGTCCGTAACTGCGCCTGAGACGGCCGGAATATACGTGAATGACAGGCCAAGCGCTTCTGCTTCTTTCTGGATAGCGGCGGCCGATGGTTGCCCCGCCTCTTCGCCATCGGGCCGGTTGCAGATAACCGATTTGAAGCCCTGCGCAGCAGCGTGATGCACATCTTCTGCCGTCAATTGCCCTGACACAGAAAAGCCTGGCGTGATGGATTTGAACGTCATTTAGGCCCCGCTTGTTTTGGTTTTTGGGATATAAAAGGTATGAAGCGTTGCGCGGCCATGCCGACAAACATCGCAACGACAAATGGCGCGACATCGCCCGGCGCAATCGCCAAGTCAGCAAGCGCAGGTCCGGGGCAAAGGCCGGCAATACCCCAACCCATTCCAAACAATATGGCCCCAAAAGCGAGCGGGCGATCGAGCTTGGTCGTGCCTGGTAAATCAAACGTTGGCGCGGCAAGCGGCGCAGACAGCCGCGATTTAATCACCCAAGCCACGGCCATTGGCAGCATGGCGCCACCCATGACGAAAGCGAGCGTTGGATCCCATTGGCCAAACAGGTCCAGAAACGCCTGAACGCGCGCAGGGTCGGACATGCCCGAATAGGCAAGACCGGCCCCGAACAGCGTTCCAGAGAGCAATGCGATAAGGGCCCGGGTCATAGCCAACCTCCAGCGCGAAGAAGCCCCACGGTCACAAACCCGCTTGCCATGAACATGCCGGTTGCCACCACCGACCGCGGCGAAAGACGCGACAGCCCGCATACGCCATGGCCGCTGGTGCAGCCCGAGCCGAGCCGTGTGCCATAGCCCACAAGTAAGCCACCGATGATCAACGGCCAGATGGATGCTGGAAAACTGACGTTCACCGCGCCAACGGTCTGCGCGATCAGAAGCGCACCAAGCGGAAGGCCGACGACGAATGCGATTGCGACATTTCGTGGCGCTCCGCTATCCGCGATGCCCGTTGCCCGCGCCGCCATTCCGCTGACGCCGGCGATCCGGCCGAGGCCGAGCAGCATGATTGCGGCCGCAAGTCCAATCAGCAAGCCGCCCATAAAGCCTTCAACAGGCATGGCGTTGGGAACAGCCGCTATCATACGGCGTTGACCGGGATTTTGAGGTACGTGATGCCATTGTCGTCCGCCGCGGGCATATGGCCTGCACGCATATTCACTTGCACCGACGGCAAAATCAGGCGCGGCATATCCAGCGTCGCATCGCGCGCCTCACGCATCGCGACAAATTCATCCTCGGTTATGCCGTCATGGGCATGGACATTGCCTGTACGCTCTGCCTCCACAGTGGTTTCCCATGCATATTCCGTGCGACCAGCAGGCAGATAGTCGTGGCACATAAAGAGCCGCGTCGTGGCAGGCAGCGACAAAATCCGGCGCAACGACTGGAACAATTGCCGCGCGTGTCCGCCGGGAAAATCTGCGCGTGCCGTGCCGTAATCGGGCATGAACATTGTGTCGCCCGTGAACACGGCATCACCAATGACATAGGCAATGTCCGCAGGCGTATGACCAGGGACATGGAGGACGGTTACGTCCAGCTTCCCAATTTGGAAGTGGTCGCCATCGGCAAACAGCCGGTCAAAGTCCGACCCATCACGCTGAAAATCAGTGCCAGCGTTAAACAGCTTTCCGAACACATTCTGGACGGTGACGATATGTTCACCGATGGCGATTTTGCCGCCAAGCTTTTGCTGCAAATAAGGTGCTGCCGAAAGGTGATCGGCATGCGCATGGGTTTCGAGCAGCCAATCAACGGCCAAGCCCTGCTGCGCAACATATGCGATAATGGAATCCGCCGACGCGAACGAGGTCCGGCCAGAAGCAGGGTCAAAATCAAGCACGCTATCAATGACCGCAGCCTGCTTGGTCTCGGGATCGTGGACCACATAGCTGACCGTGAAAGTCGGTTTGTCGAAAAAGGCACGAATTATCGGAACACCCTTTTGGGCGTCACACACCTGCACGATGGCATTTTCTAACGCTGAGTCGGGCATGGGAAACTCCTATAAATTCATATTTACATAAATTGTGTAATCGATTATCCGTGTTGCGTCAATAAGAGTCTCGTGGCAGCGCCGACCGATGAACAGGATGAAGACATGAACGACACGCCAGCAGTTGCAGCACAGCCCATTAGGATCGGCGAAACAGCGCCGGACTTTCGCGCGCGAACCACGCTCGGGGAGCGGAGCCTTTCAGAATATCGGGGCCAATGGCTCATTTTGTTTTCGCACCCCGCAGACTTTACGCCCGTGTGCACGACGGAATTTGTTGCGCTTGCCAAGTCGGCCGCTGCGTTCGAAGCAACTGGTTGTGCATTGCTCGGGCTTTCCGTGGACAGTATCCATTCGCACATTGCGTGGGTGACTGCGATTAAACACAAATTTGGGGTGAATGTTCCTTTCCCCATCATTGAAGATCCCTCCATGGCGATTGGCCGCGCCTATGGCATGATTGATGATGCTGCGGCCGATAGTGCTGCGGTGCGCTCAACCTATTTTATCGACCCCGACGGCATCATTCGTGCCATCACGACGTATCCGCATAATGTTGGCCGCTCGGTCAGTGAAATGCTGCGTCTTCTTTACGCATTGCAAGCTACGCAGGGCGGCGCTGGCCTTGCGCCAGAAGGATGGCAGCCAGGGGACAAATTGCTTGCATTACCAATTATAAACAGCGCCGAAATCAGTGGTGACGATGAATGGTTTTGCCATTTGGCCGACACGAAATGACATCGCTGTTTGAAAGTCGCGACCGCGCCGTAAAAGCGGCGGACAAGCTAAAAGTCTATGCGCAGCCGCAGCGGCTGATGATCTTGTCTTGCCTTTTGCGCGGCGAACGCACGGTGAGCGAAATCGATGCCGCAACGGGCATAGGCCAACCTGCACTTAGCCAGAAACTTGCGGAACTGCGCCGCAACGACCTCGTCAAAACGCGCCGTGCGTCCAAGCAAATCTGGTATGATTTAGCGGATGATAAAGTCTGCTTATGCGTCCGCAGCATGGAAGCCATCCTTGGGGACGAAGGCGATGTGGGACAAATGTTGAATACCGCCCTGCAATTGAACAAGCCTGAGGTAAGTGCACCCCCAGCACGTGGCGCGGCAGGATTCGCGCGCATCATTTAACGTGGTTGATGTTGCAGCCATCCAAGCATGGCCATTCTATCAGAACGAATGGCTAATTGAGGCACAGTCATACATCTTCAATATGGCTCAGGCACACGACATGGCCAGTCATCCGGGCCAATCGCGCCGGCTTGTGGCCAGCGAAGAAGGTTGTTTAGGCGCCGCGCACGAACGTGCTGCGCGCAAGACGATATACCAATCCGGCAAGCCCGTCATAATTGGCACGGTGGTAAGCCGAATCGGGTGCCAATTTTGCGGTCAGGCGTTTGTGCGCCGCCCCAAGCGCATGATAAGGCACGCTGGGCAGCAAGTGATGCAACGCATGGTAACGCAGGCCCACAGGCGCCCAGATCTCTGCCAGCAGGCCGGGGGGCGGGACGTTGACGCTGTCGAGGAACTGGGCGGTCACACTCAATGGCTCACCATCATTTTCCCATAAATGCGCGACAAGCGTGCGGACTTGGTTGAGCACGGCAACGCTTGCGACGATGGTAAGGAAGATGAGGAAAGACTGGAGCGGGATGAAGCCTGTAAATACGCCGGTAAGCAGCGCAATCGACCAGATGCTTGCGGCGGTTTCCTGCACGATCCAGTTACGATGTGCCTCGCCCTCGGCGGGTCTGCGCCGGAATGCAGGGTTGATCGCGAGACCTGAATAACGTTCGACCACGATCTTGCGCAACGCAGGAATGAACAGCGAAAGCGGGGCAAGCACGGCGTTGCGGAACAGCAAAGCAAAGGGCGCCAGCAACGAAACGATAATGAAGACAGGCAGCGTCCATGGCTTCATCAGCGCCAAGGGCAGATATTCCGGATCTTGATCGGTGCCATAACGCGTACGTGCATGGTGCAGGTTGTGGATGCCTTCATACATATAAGATGGCACGAGCAGGGGCACACCAATCACGGCGTTAAAGCCAAAGCGGAAACCGGGCAGCGCGGAATGCTTCACATGCGTCACTTCATGAATGAAGCCGCCGGCGCGATATAGGCCAAGGATCGAGACCAAAGCCGCAACGCACTGAACCCACAGGGTTCCGGACATGATGGCCACCGCAAGCCCGGCATAGCCAACCAGCGCCGACAAAAGGAAATCCGACCAGAAAATGCGCGGGTTCGGCGCGGCAAGATCACGCGTGAGTTCGGCAACCGCCCGCAACATCGCTTTGTCATCAGGAACCCGTTTGAGGCGCGCTGCGCGGTCGACGAGATCACCGCCCAAAATGGCGCCGTCTGTGTGCGTGTGCGGGGTCAGTAACATTTCACTCATGCGCGTATCAATCTGCCTGTCGGACCTGTTTGATCGTACATAGGCATTAGTCGTGGCGATAAAATGGCAGAATATATGAATTATGGCCGTTTTCTTTCGGCGCGCGCAGCCTAACATGTGCATAGGCTTGCCAGCCGTGGCTTGGGCGCTAAACAAACGGGCATGTTAGGTGTCTGTTATTATCCCGAGCACTGGTCCGAGGATCATTGGCCACGCGACGCGCAAAGAATGTATGATCTTGGGCTGCGTTATGTCCGGATTGGCGAATTTGCGTGGGGCCGTATCGAAAAAGCGGAAGGCCTATTCGATTGGGCATGGATGGACCGCGCGATCGACGTGCTCGGCGCGGCCGGACTGAAAGTCGTGCTTGGCACGCCCACGGCAACGCCGCCCAAATGGCTGTGCGAAAAATATCCCGACATTTTGCCTGTCGATATCAACACCGGCCAAGTCCGTGGTTTCGGATCGCGCCGCCATTATGACTTTTCGAGTGAAACATATCTTGTCCACGCGGAACGCATCACTGCCGCCATGGCTGCGCGTTATGGCAGTCATCCGCATGTGGCCGGTTGGCAGACCGACAATGAATTGTGCTGCCACGATACGACCATGAGCGCATCGCCAGCGGCGCTAGAAAAATTCCGGGCCTATTGTGCGCAACGTTATGGCACGATTGCGGCGCTGAATGCGGCGTGGGGCAATGTGTTTTGGTCAATGGAATATGACCATTTTGACCAGATCGACCTGCCCTTTTTCACGGTGTGCGAAACGAACCCTGCGCATCGCTTGGCCTATCGGCGCTTTGCATCGGATCAGGTCGTGCGCTTTCATGACGTCATGATATCGGCCATTCGCCGCCACGCCGCGCCGCACCAGTGGGTGACGCATAATATCATTCCGCCGGCGACAACGGGTGTCGATAATGCCGCGCTGACCCGCGATCTCGATTTTGTCAGCTATGACAATTATCCGCTCGGTTTTTCCGATCAGCTCATGGCCAAAGCATCGGCTGATGAATGGAAACCATTCATGCGCACGGGGCACCCTGATTTGGCGGCACTCAATTTTGATTCGGTGCGCGGGCTATCCAAAGGTGCATGGTGGGTGATGGAGCAGCAGCCCGGGCCCGTTAACTGGGCGCCGCATAATCCGCGTCCCGCGCCGGGCATGGTGCGCCACTGGACGCTTCAGGCATTTGCCCATGGCGCGGCCTGCGTGGCCTATTTCCGCTGGCGGCAAGTGCCCTTTGCGCAAGAACAAATGCATGCCGGGCTCAGACGGCCTGATGATATGCCCGCCGCGGCATGGGCGGAAGTGGAACAGGCCGCATCGGACATGCAGCTGCTTGGCGACTTGTCCGTTGTCGCTGCGAAGTCCCCTGTCGCCATCGTCATTGATCCGGTGTCCGGCTGGATCGACGATATTGAACGGCAGGGTGCTGGCTATCGCTATGATGCGGTCGTCTTCCAATATTATCGCGCATTGCGTGGCCTGGGCGTGGATGTTGACTTTGTGTCCGCAGGCGACGCGCAGCTGGCTGGATATCGACTGGTCGTTGTGCCGACCATGGCGGTGGTGGACGATGCCGCGTTCGATGCGTTGCAGGCGAGCGATGGCATATTGCTTTTCGGGCCTCGCGCGGGTGCGAAGACCGATGAATTTTCGATGAGCGAAGGCTTGCCGCCCGGACGGCTGCGTGACTTTGTGCCTATCAAAGTCACTTCGGTCGAAACGCTGCGCGCGGATTGCGGTGGTAGCATTGCGTATAAAGGCGCGGAATATGAAAGCGGCCGTTGGCGCGAGACGATTGAAGTTGGCGACGCGGACATCATCGCAACTTATGAAGACGGCGCACCGGCAGCGGTGCGGGCTGGCCGAAGCATCTATCTCGCAACGCTGACGGACGATGCCTTTCTCACGAACTTGCTCGTCGATTTATGTGCGGAGGCAGACGTGCAGATTACACCACTGCCACCCACGCTGCGCTTGCGCCGACGGGGCGAACTTACGTTTGCATTCAATCTGGATAGCGTCAGCGCGCGCGCGCCTGCGCCCGCAGGCGCAGAGTTTGTCATCGGCGGTTCGGACATCGAACCCTATGGCGTTGCTGTCTGGCGTTAGCGTTCTTTGGTCGCGCTGAATTTCAGGTCGGGATGCTTTTCCTGCTGATAACCAACATCCCATGACGAACGCGCCATAAACACCGGATGGCCATCGCGGTCCTTCGCCATGTT
>DBOA01000208.1 GCA_002299195.1 Sphingomonadales bacterium UBA658 | reverse complement strand
TCATGGCCGATGCCGATCGCGACCAATTGCACAGGCGATCGCGTTTCGATCATTTCGATAACCTTGCGCAAATGCTGTTCCAGATAGCCGCCATGGTTGACCGACAAGGTGCTGTCATCGACTGGTGCACCGTCCGAAATGACCATCAATATGCGACGGTCTTCGGCGCGGGCGATTAGGCGGTTGTGCGCCCAAAGCAAAGCTTCGCCGTCGATATTCTCTTTCAGCAAACCTTCACGCATCATCAGGCCAAGGTTGCGTTTGGCATGACGCCATGGCTCGTCAGCTTTTTTGTAGACGATGTGGCGCAAGTCATTGAGGCGGCCGGGCATGGGTTGCCGTCCAGCCGATAGCCAATCCTCACGCGCTTGGCCGCCTTTCCACGCACGGGTGGTGAAGCCCAATATCTCGGTTTTAACGCCGCAGCGTTCCAGCGTGCGTGCCAATATGTCGGCGCTGATCGCCGCGATGCTGATCGGCCGTCCGCGCATCGATCCGCTGTTGTCGATAAGCAAGGTCACGACCGTGTCGCGGAAATCGGTTTCGCGTTCGATCTTGTACGACAGCGAGCTGCCCGGCGACACCACGATGCGGGCGAGCCGCGCTGCGTCGATCATGCCTTCTTCCTGATCGAAATCCCAGCTGCGGTTTTGCTGGGCCATCAGGCGGCGTTGCAGACGGTTGGCGAGTTTTGTCACCACCGATTGCAGGTTGGACAATTGCTGGTCGAGATAGGCGCGCAGCCGGTTCAGCTCTTCTTCGTCGGCAAGCTCGGTCGCGGTGATCGTCTCGTCATATTTGGTCGACCAGATTTTGTAATCGCTTTGCGGCAGATGGTCCCAATTGCGGCGTTGCGGGGTGACGGGTTGCATGCCGTCATCGCCCATTTCGCCGTCAGCACCGTCCTGATCGTCCATATCCTCGGCGTCATAATCGGCCTCGGTTTCTTCGCCTTCGCCCTGTTGCGGTTCAGCGCGCGCTTCGGCTTGGCCAGCTTCGCCTTCGCCATCATCGTCGCTGTCGCCGTCTTGGTCTTGGCTGTCCTCGGCATCATCGCCGCCTTCATCCGCATCGGACGGGTCGACGTCGCCTTCGGTCAGGTTCAGATGCTCGAGCATGGATTGCGTGAGCGCGGCAAATGCACCCTGATCGTCAAGCGCGAGGGCAAGTGCGTCAAGGTCGCTGCCTGCTTTTTCCTCAATCCAACCGCGCAGCATATCAACGCCAGCAACCGCGGCGTCAGGTATCGGCGCGCCCGTCAGGCGTTCGCGCACGATGAGCGATAAGGCTGTCGAAATCGGTACTTCATCAGCGGACTGTGCGCGGCTGATCGGGTCGGTGCGCAATTTGAGTTCAAGCGCGTGACCCAGATTTGCGGCGATGCCCGCCATATTGCGGGAGCCCAATGCCTCAACGCGCGCATTTTCCACCGCGTCAAACGCTGCGCCAGCAATGACTTCGGATGGACGCAAGGCGGCATGGCGCGCTGCATTATGGTGCTTGAGCTTCAACGAGAAGCTGTCGGCAAAGCCACGTGCTTCGGCGACTTGGTCGGGCGGCAACAACCGGCCGGGCATAGGCACTTTGAAATTTTTGCCCGCTTGCGTCGGCGCATCGGCGGTGAACGCAAGTTCAATCTCCGGCTCATGCGCGAGTGCGCGGGCCGTGCCGGTCAGTACTTGTTTGAACTGTTCAAGTGGAGATTCGTTCGCCATCAGTCGGGTGCCCGCTTACATACCGCTGCAATGTCTGGTTTCGTCGGCTTAACGGGCGCGCGCAGCGTAAAGACATGTGCTTGCGCGGTGGCCACGCGATCGTCGGTTGTCCGCGCGCCATTCACGACAGCCGCAAAATCCTTGCACACGGCAAGGCTGCGCAAATAATCGCTATGGCCAGCGCCACCACCCGATACATCGGTGGTATCAATGATAGTAAAGCCCGTTTTGGCAGGCTCTGTCTGATATTTGGTCTTTGTCGCAAAGCAACGCTGCGGCAATCCTTTGGCTTTCAAATCCTTGGCTTCGAACGGACTGAAGCAATAGGGCGACCCCAAGCGCGGATAGCCATGGACAGCACGCGACACGGCGAGGGCGCGGTCGCTGAGCGAGGCGTAAACGGTCACGCGCCGGTCGTTGTTGACGCGGCGGGCGGCCAATACTTCTTCTGCGATATCGCGTTCGAAATCTTCACGATCGACATCAGGAGACGCCAATATGATATTGGAAATATTGCTGGAATCCGCATTGGTCGATGTCCGGTCGACATATTCCACGGCAGGCGTGACAAGCCGAGCGCCGAGTGAATGCGAAACAATCACGATCTCCTTGACCCATTCGGCTCGCGCCAATTTGGTCAGGAAGTTCCGGAAATTGCGCTCGTCCCAATACATGTTGGTTTCATCAACGGCATAGCTCAACAGATTGCCCTGTGATGGCCAGCTATAGTGGATAATCGGGCCGTCGAAGTTGCTCATCGCGCCAATCTGGACGGCGTCGCGGGCGGTGGTTTGCAATGTTTCGCGATAGCCATGCACATATAAAAGGACGCGGCCGTTGCGCAGATTCGCGGCATCACGCAGGCCATCCCACCATGCGTCTTCCGGCTGAAACGCTACCGGAACGACCAACTGTTTGTCGCCCTTGGCGGGCTTGATCGTTTCTGGCGGCGAGAACCGGCCAAATCGAACGCGGTCTGCACGATGGTTGGTCAGTTTAATATTATCGCCGCGGCAATCGGGCAGGCGGCTGGTGACGATGAAATAGTCTTTTCCGTTGACCGATGCGCTGTCATTTTGCGCCGGGTTACAGCGCGGGTTTTCCGCCAGCACATTGTGGGGAATGTCGCCATATTCGACAGCCACGGTGCAGCCAGCCAGCAGCATCGGCAAAAGGAGAAGGGGAGCTTTGCGCATTATTTCCCTTTAGGATTGGCTGCGCGCCATGCCTTTACCGCGTTGAGAGCGCCAGACACATGACCCTTCACGCCCAGTTCGGAATAGGCGAACAACACCTTTCCATCAGGCGCAATCACATAGGTCGTGCGGTTTGATCCACCCATGATGGGCAAGCTGACCTTATAGTTTTTGATGACGGGTTTGGACGCGATGCCAACGATGAACTTGTTGCGGCATGCCTCCACCGAAAAACGCTTCAACGTGTCGATATTGTCCGCCGACATGCCAATGATGGATGCGCCATAGGCGGCAAAATCATCGGCTGCTTCGGAAAATTCATGCGCCTCGACCGTGCAGCCCGCTGTGAATGCCTTGGGATAGAAATATAAAACGACAGGGCCGCGTTTCAGGGCCTTGTTCAAATTATAGCTATATACGTCGCCCGCCAAAACAGCCTGCGTGGTGAAATCGGTTGCGCGTGTGCCGGGCTTGAGCGCAGCAAATGCCGGCGATGCGCTAAGTGCGAGCGCCAGAATAAGAGCAGTGCGTTTCATAAATGGTCCCTTCAACGGTGTTTCGGCGAAATGGCCAATATGCTTATAACTTTCCAACGACGCTTTCGGGCAGATCCTGACCAAAGACGCGCTGATAATATTCTGCGACCAGAGCGCGTTCGGCATCGTCACATTTGTTGAGGAACGACAGGCGGAACGCAAAACCGACATTTTTGAAAATTGCGGTATTTTGGGCCCATGTGATGACGGTACGTGGGCTCATGACGGTCGAAATATCGCCATTGATAAAGCCCTGACGCGTCATTTCGGCGACCTTCACCATGTTAGCGACGGTTGCGGCATCAGTGCCCGATGCCTTGGCCAAAACGATTTCGCTTTCGACCTGCGCAGGCAGATAGTTCAGGCCAACGACAATGTTCCAACGGTCCATCTGACCCTGGTTGATCGCTTGCGTGCCGTGATACAGACCGCTGGTGTCGCCAAGGCCAACGGTGTTGGCAGTCGCGAACAGGCGGAAATATGGGTTCGGGCGAATGACGCGGTTCTGGTCGAGCAGCGTCAACTTGCCCTCGGTCTCCAACACGCGCTGGATCACGAACATCACGTCCGGCCGGCCGGCGTCATATTCGTCGAA
>DBOA01000051.1 GCA_002299195.1 Sphingomonadales bacterium UBA658 | reverse complement strand
TGAACCGGTTCCGGCAGAACGAAAAAATGTTCAATTCGATTACTGCACAGGATTTGTGGGCACTGGCCAAGCAGTATCTCGGCAAGCCCGCGCAGTTCACATTCCGCGCGTTACCTGACGCGGCAATTGCCAAACCTATCATGGCGACGTCCAATCCGTAAAAGCGTCGCACCGAACGCGCTTAAAATCCGGTTGGGCGTGAGCTTACCCTTGAATCGCGCGGCGCGCCTTCTATAGGAAAGGCGAACAACCAAGCAGATAGGGCCCACATGAAAACCCGTATTTTTGTCACCCTGAAGAACGGCGTGCTCGATCCGCAAGGGAAAGCCATTCATCACGCGATCGAAGGCCTTGGGTTTTCGGGCGTTCATGATGTGCGGGCGGGCCGCCTGATTGAGATCGAACATGAGCCTGGTCTGTCCAAGGCTGATCTGGAATCCATGTGCACGAAATTGTTGGCCAATATGGTCATTGAGAATTTCGAAATCGAGCAAGCATGATGCGCGCTGCCGTCATTCAATTTCCCGGATCGAATTGCGACCGTGACATGGCGGTTGCCATTCGTGACATCACCGGCGCGGATACAAGCATTGTGTGGCACCGCGAAAGCGCATTGCCAACGGGACTAGACCTCATCGCAATTCCGGGCGGTTTTTCTTATGGGGATTATCTGCGTTCTGGTGCAATGGCGGCGCGTTCGCCCGTGATGCAGGCGGTCATTGCCGCTGCGGGTCGCGGCGTCCCTGTCCTTGGCGTCTGCAATGGCTTCCAGATCTTGACCGAAGCGGGCCTGCTTCCCGGTGCATTAATGCGCAACGCGGGCATCCGTTTCGTCTGCCGCACGGTCGGTCTGACGGTCGAAAACAGCCAATCCATGTTCACCAGCGGATATGCAGCCGGTGAGAAAATCCACATTCCGGTCGCCCATCATGACGGCAATTTCTTTGCCGATGATGCGACGCTTGATCGCTTGGAAGGCGAAGGCCGCGTTGCGTTTCGCTATGCTGAGCCCGTCAATGGGTCAGCACGCAACATTGCCGGTGTTTTCAATGACGCAGGCAACGTTCTCGGCATGATGCCGCATCCCGAACGGATGATTGAGGCCATGCAGGGCGGTTCAGACGGCCGCAGATTATTTGAAGGGCTGATCCGCGAAATCGCCTGATATGTCGGGTGTTGCGTCAGATTTTTTGGCGCGCGGAAACATAAACCGACCCAACAGCAGGATTATCGTCGGCCAAAACATGGTATTGTAAAGGTCATGCATCGCGGCGTCGACTGTCGCCTCGCCCGGCGCCTGACCCTGCAAATCAGCATATTCGTTCAACAATTCGGCGACGAGCACAATCAACCAACACCAAACACTGTCGGGCCTGCGGCGTAGGACCATTGCTGAACCAAATAATATCAACAATGATGCATGGATATGCATGGCATCGTTGGTCAGTCCAACCGCGTCAACCAAGCGCATTTTATTGCCGATCCAATATTCGGCCAACTGCTGCAAATAATCCTGCATGACGTCCTAAACTTTGGCTTTGAAGGGCGAAAAATTCGTGCCCTCGTCGAAAATATCGACGCCCTCTTTGCGCTTTAACCAGCCCACGACGACATATGTTACCGGCGTCAACACAACTTCGCAACCCACTTTCAGCAGCCAGTTGGTAATCATAACGCTAATCACCTGCTCTTGGCTCCATAGGCCCCAAAAGGCGAGTGGATAAAATATGATGCTATCGACACCCTGCCCCACAACGGTCGACCCAATGGTACGCGACCACAGATGCTTGCCGCCTGTCCAGATCTTCATGCGCGCCATGACATAGCTGTTCACAAACTCGCCCGCCCAAAAAGCGGTGATGGACGCGATCACTATCCGCCATACTTGTCCGAATACGCTTTCATAGGCGGCTTGGCCCTCCCAGCCCGGGGCTGGTGGCAAAGCAACGACAACCCAGCTCATGAACGCCATAAACAACAATGCAGCAAAGCCGGCCCAGATGACGCGCCGTGCGCGGGCATAGCCATACACCTCGGTCAGGACGTCGCCGATGACGTAGCCAAGCGGGAAAAACAATATTCCTGCCCCGAATATCCATTGCTCCCCGCTTATAGTCACCGCGGCCGGCTTTGCAGCGCCAATGATGTTGGACAGCAGCAAAATGGCCACAAATGCGGCCATGACGAAATCATAATGGTGGAACTGGCGTCCGGCGACGGCACTTGCGCGTTCGGTTACAACGGGAGCATCTTGCATAAAATGACATAAGCAGCTTTGCGTTCGTAGGCAAAGCCGTTATTGCGTCTCTCAGCGCGCGCCCTTAGCTCAGCTGGATAGAGCGCGAGACTTCTAATCTTGAGGCCACAGGTTCGACTCCTGTAGGGCGCGCCAATTGCGAACATAACCGCGAACATTTTGCGGACCGTCTCTTCGGCCTGAAACCGCTCCAGCCAGTACGTTGGTATCTCCGATAATGCGGACCTTTTCTTTGCTCACTTCGATGCGCGTGATGATTGATCGCAAATAAGCGCGGCGAGCCTGCGCATCGCCCTTCAGCAGTTTGTCGTGCGCAAGTTTAGCGAACGCCGCGATCTTGTCGGGCGTCAATTCTTGGCTGTTGGTAGCTTGCACGTGGATCCGATCAAGCGAGGTTTGAACGATGTCGCGTTCTTGCTTGATGGTTGCGATTCGTACCTTGAGGTCGTCGTCGAGCTCGACAATGCCGTCTTCAATGGCGCGGTAAAGACGCGCAAGCTTTTCTTGTTTGTCCTTGCGTTCGGCTTTTAGCCGGTTCCGCCGATCATCTAGAGCAGCATCTTTGGTATTTGTCCGCTTCACGAGCGCCCCAAGGATTACGCCCATCCGCTCAGGATTAAATAGCTGCTGGGTCACGTTGTCCAGAATTAGCCCATCCAGCTTTTCAAGCGGTATGTTGCCGCCCTTGCAAACAGACCGACCGCCGAGCTTACAGCCAGCGCAGCTATAATAGCTGTATATTTTACCGCGACGACGCGTCCCCGACTTAGTCATGCCTGAACCGCATGAAGCACATACAGCAAGGCCAGCCAGCAAGGTTGGTCCGTTGACCACACGTGGCGGCGTAACCTTCGGGTTATTGGATGAAAGCCGTCGTTGTACCTGCTCGAACAATTCCATGGGTACAATGGTCGGGATGTTTATCTCGATCACTGTGCTGGGGTCGTGCTTTTGTTTGGTCTGGAAGTTTTTCACACCGTAGGGCCACTTGCCTGTCGCGTAGCATTTATTGGTCAGAATGCCGTGAACCGGTCCTATGCCAAACTTAGCACCAACACGGGTTCGGTAGCCGTTGGAGTTCAACCATTCGGTTACCTTTTTCACACCGATGGGGCCGCTATGTCCGCCTCCTTCGGCGTAAAGCCGGAATATCAGACGGACGGTCTCGGCATCAACAGGGTCAACCTCAAGACCCTTTTTCATTTTGGCTCCGCGCAGCTCTACGTCGCAGATGCGATATCCAAGCGGCGGCTTAGCGCCATTCCAAAAGCCCTGCTTTGCATTCTCGCGCATCGCACGCGTAACGTTCTTGCCGTTCTCGCGAGATGTATATTCGTCGAAGATGCCAATAATCTGGCGCATCAGGGTCTGTGAAGGATCATCACCTGTTGGCTGCGTCATGGACACGACCTCAACCCTGTATGGGGCTATACCTATTCACGACAGTCTCCCAAAACGTCCGAAATGCAGGGCTTTCCATTAAGCATATCGAGCAGGTCGGATTGTCGGATACGTACGGCTCGTCCGATGCGTGACGCGGGCAATTTGCCCGCACGAATGAGGCGCGACACAGTGCGATCGGACACGCGAAGATATTGCGCCACCTCTGATCTGGTCATTAGGTCGTTTGTTGCATCCGCCGGCGCTTGCGTCGTTGTCGCATGAGCCACAGGCTCAGGCTTTGCGTACACCCACGCGGGCAGGTCCGCACGACTCATGGGTGTCGATGCAGCGGGCTTACGCGATGGCTTTTTGGTATTTTTGTATGACATACCCCTGCTTGGCACATGCCAAATACTGGTTCATCGGCATTACAAAAGGTTTGTTAGGGGAGGTTTTGCGATCACCGCATGGGGGTGGCAAACAGCTCTCCGTTCGACTTCGATAAACCATGGGTGCTTCAAGGGGCAGTCAGTCCTGTAATCTTTTCATCGTCAAAAATGTCATCGGTCGCCTCGCAGGCTAACATTATGAATTCAAACCGAACCCCTTTGCGTAACGCTGTTGGAGTGCTAGTGGCTCTTTTTAGTTATGCATCTCTTTACCAACCCTGCACTTTTCTTACGTATCGCAAAGCCGTTTACCCTAGCATTACTCTGGCCGGGGCTGTTGTTTACGGTTGCTGCCTGCATCTGGGGGGTACAACGGCTGAGCGGCGGATGGGCGACACAGTTAAAATCCATTTCGTGCATGTCTCCGCCGCTTGGCATGGGTGGAGATGGGATGTCGATAACCTTCACGGTCCAAGACGAAGGACGCAGCCAGAAGGCCGACTTGGGCCTGACCGCGTATCCGTGGCCGATAGCTTGCCGCCAAGCATGGCGAAAACCACGTACCCAAAGAATTGGCTGACATCGATATAAATACAGCCGCACAGCCGAAAGACACGCTTATACTATGACGAAGTTCGCAAAATGAGGGTTTATACATGATTGCAGAAGCGGGATTGGTGGCTCTTTGGCTTGCTGCGTCAATGGCGCTTCTTCAGTTGATTGCCGGGTTGACTTTGTTGCGTTCCGGGGCGGTACAGTTGCCGCCGATCATCAAACCGGCCGCTTATGTGCAGGGCGCGCTGTGTATTTTTGCTTTCTTCGCACTCATGTGGCTGTTTTACGTGACCGATCTGTCTGTGCTTTTGGTCGCAAGCAACAGCCACGTTGACAAGCCACTCATTTTCAAACTCGCTGGTACCTGGGGTAATCATGAAGGCTCGATGCTTTTGTGGGTTACTATATTGTCTGGGTCGGGCACTGCCATTGCAGCGCTGGAAAAACGGGTGGAGGCAAGGACACTGTCCGCAACGTTGGCTGTGCAAGCTTTTCTGGCGCTTGGTTTCTTTGCGTTTTTGCTGTTTTCGTCAAACCCGTTTGAACGACTATTGCCTGCACCTGTTGAGGGTGCCGGGCTTAACCCGTTGCTTCAGGACGTTGGTCTCGCGTTCCACCCGCCAACATTGTATTTTGGCTATGTCGGCCTTTCTATCGCATTCTCTTTCGCCATCGCCGCAAATAGCCATAACCTTACGATCGGGATAGACCATCGCTGACATCATAGCCGACGGCAAGCCCGCGCCCATGGTGGCGAGCGCATTGTCGAGCAGCACAGTGTTTGGTCGGTGAGCTGTATAACCCCGTGCAAACCAGATTTTATAGACGCCATTATCGAGGCAGATGATACCATCGTCGGGCATCACGTCGCGGACTTGCTGCACCAAATGTGGAGGGAAAATCGGAAACCGTGCATCGCCAGAGAGGCTGGCGGTATGTTCAACCTCGGCCTTGCGATAATCTAGCATATGGCCGCAATTCCAGCTGCCGCTTGGAACGATGTCTTCCTTCATTTGCCAGATTGCATTGGCAATATCGCCAATGACTTCGATGCCTGGGAAATAAACAGGGTCAACCTCGGCAGTTTTACTCGATATATGAATGACTTGAGCGCCACCTGGTTTCATGAAAAAAGGCGGCTTTTCGATGACATCATGGCCGACATTGACGATGCAATCCGACGCTTCAACCGCGCGGTGGACAAAATCACCCGCAGACAAGGCGGCGCAACCCAGAAATTTGGGATGACGCTCATCAATTACGCCCTTGCCCAATTGGGTGGTGAGAAACGGGATGCCGGTCTTCTCGATAAATTGCAGCAGCATCCTGCCGGTCATCGTCCGATTGGCGCCAGCACCAATAACAAGCACTGGCGATTTGGCATTTTCTAAGGCTGTGACCGCGGCGCGCACCGCTTTAGGGTCGGCGCTGGGACGACGCGATACGCTGCGTTTAATGGGCAGAGCATCGGTATGTTCGTCAGCAATATCTTCGGGCAGCTCGATATGGACCGCGCCGGGCTTTTCTTCCTCAGCCAAACGGAAAGCCTCACGCACGCGACTCGGGATATTGTCAGAGGCGGCCACTTGATGGGTATATTTGGTAATCGGCCCCATCATGGCAACGACGTCTAAAATCTGAAAACGCCCTTGCTTTGATTTCTTTATAGGCTTTTGACCAGTAATCATCATCATTGGCATTCCGCCCAGCGTAGCATAAGCCCCGGCTGTTACGAGATTGGTTGCCCCCGGGCCAAGCGTTGCCAGACACACGCCGGTTTTGCCGGTATGTCGTCCGTAAGTCGCGGCCATAAAGCCGGCGCCTTGCTCGTGCCGCGTTAGGATAAGCTTGATTTTCTTCGAGCGAGATAGGCTGTCCAGAAAATCGAGATTCTCTTCCCCTGGGACACCAAAAATGTATTCGACACCCTCTTCTTCGAGGCAGGAGATGAACAAGTCAGAGGCTTTTTGGGTCATAATGTGCCTATTCTATTGAGGGGCCAAAATGGGCTAGGCTTTATCGGATACCAACTCCAGATCTTCGATGTTACGATAAGATACATTTATACTAACATCATAAAGTCAGATGGCTGTATAGCAATAAAGCTTCATCAAAGGTGAACTCGCGCAGCCCCCGTTCCCCGCCTGCATACTCAGCATTCGATAGACAGCCTTTCAGGCAGCTATTCCGTGCGGCCTGTTATTCCGCTTCATGTTCGGTGATTGCGCTGTACCTTATGGTATAACGGAGCTCCGATGGCCTACCGTGTCGTAAATTTTAGTCCAATCCACAAGATACGCGATGTGCCAAGGTCGATGGGACTGTCCACCTTGCGGGTTACTAGCAATCTGCTGCAATCACATGACGCCAAATACCAGCATAGCGTCGGCTTCCTTTTTGAAGCCCCTTGTTCTGAATGGGGCACAAAGCAGACATTTACCACGATTCATACCGTGGTCACTTTTCCAAGACTTTGAAAGACCGACGGCAGTGTGAAGCGCACGAATTGATTCTTCGGAAGTGAATCAATAGTGAAATATCAGTTTGTGCGAAGCATCTATAACACAATATCAATGACATAAGTGTTATCAGTTATCTTCTCCCCGGTGCGCCATTTATAAAATCTTTTACCCCTGTTTTGTGTGATGCGCGTTACGCACTCAAAAGATTGGGCACTCTGCCAGTAGCATTGCATCTGCAAAAACATGGCAGATCGGGTCTGGTAAAACTTTATGGTTAAGTTACATTGATTGTAAGCGCCACAATGAGTAGGGCCAGTTCAGCCTATTGGCAGGAATAACGGGGACCTTTCATGCACGTCAGCGGCTCAAACGGAGAGTTGACCTTCAAACAAATTCCGCAAGGATGCACGGTTCTCGTCGTTGACGACGACCCGGTTTGTCTGGATGAATACCGCGATACGATCGTCAATCTGGGCTACGATGTGGTCTGCGCAAGCAATGCGTCGGAAGCGCTCAAGAAGATTTCGGATTCGCAAGATATCGGCATTGTGCTGACCGATTTGGAAATGCCGAGCATGAACGGCATCTCGCTGCTGTCCGACATTGCGGAGCGCTTTAAACCCAATCGGCCGATAGTGACGCTGGTGATAACGGGCTATTCAAGCCTTGAAGTTGCCACCATGGCCATGCAATCGCAGGCGACTGATTTACTCAGTAAGCCCGTATCTATGGATCATTTGGCGACCGCACTGCGGCGCGCCTCTGCCAATCATTTTGCCTTGGCCAACCGGTTCCAAATCACGGAACTTACCAAGCAACTGAATCCCCAAGGCTTGCCGGACGCTATCGATCGCGACGCGACGCCAACGCACGACGATTTGCAAGGCTTCATCCGGCTGCTGTTGAAGCTCCAACATAATAAATCGAAATATTTCGATCCCGCTGTGCTGAGCGGTCCTTCATGGGAAATATTGCTGGACCTCGCAGAAGCAAGCCTGCGCGGCGAGCCTGTGCCCGCATCAAGCGCATCGGCAACCACCCTCGTCCCGCTCACCACCGCACTGCGTCATGTAAACAATCTGGTTGAGGCCGGCTTAGTCAAACGCCGGACTGACCCAACGGATAAACGCCGCACATTGCTGGAGCTGGAACCTGATGCGCGATTTGCCATGCAGCGCTATCTAGAGAACGCTTGGAAGCTTAAGGCACAAGCCGTTTAACCGGGCAGAAGATTTCGTTTAGACTGCAGACGCGACAAGACGGAGCAGCTCGTCGCTATCCATCGGTTTGCGGATGAACATCCAGCCGGGTTCAAGCGATGCCGAATCGGGCTCATATCCGCTCATCAATATCGTCTTGATAGATGGCTGGCCGCGATTGGCATGTCTGGCGATTTCCGTGCCGGTTTGCCCAGGCATAACAATATCTGTCAGCAACAGATGATAGGCCTGCTTTTCCAGTGCCTGCATGGCCTGTTCCCCTGACGCGCATGGGGTAACCGCATAGCCCTCCGCCTCCAGCATTTCGGCCAGCGCCTCAAGCGCGTAAGGTTCGTCCTCGACCAAAAGTATGTGCCGCGTACCAATGGCTGGCGTGTCCGCGGACTGCCCGAATTTATGTTCCGTTTGGGCTTCGGCGGACGGATTTGCCAAGGGCAGATGAAGGTACACCGTGGTCCCCTCGCCGACCTGCGATTCCAGCCAGACGTCACCGCCCATTTCCTTCGCAAAATCCCGGACCGATGCAAGGCCAAGGCCTGTTCCCTTTGGCTTTGACGAGAATAACGGCTCAAACGCGCGTGAAAGCAACGCTTCACTCATTCCGCTACCGCTGTCAGCGACGCAAATGGCAATATATGCGCTTGGTTCCGTATCACCGCTGTCCGATTTGCTGGTGACAAGACCGTGCTTGATAGATGTTGAAAGCGATATCCGTCCGCCATGCGGCATCGCCTCGCGAGCGTTGATGAGCAGGTTGATAATGCAGTTCAGCAACCCATTATAACTGATGACGCTTTCGCAAGTGGCAGCCTGTAAATCGATATCAAAGCTAATGCCCGAGCCCACAACGCTGTTCAGGAAGGTATCATTTTCCCGAATGAGGTCATCGATGATGATAGGCAGCAATGTATCCGTTTGCTGCTGTGACAGTTTCATCAGCGACTGCGTGATGTTCGATCCGCGCGCAGCCGTTTCCCGAATTATCTGGGCAAGATTGCTGATTTTTTCGTCATGGCCAAATTTGCGGAGCAACCGGTCAGCATTCAACCTGATGATGGAGAGCAAATTGTTAAAGTCATGTCCCATATAGCCTGCGACCCGGCCTGTTCGCTCTAGAAGGCTGGCGCTGCGCTCTCGTTCATGGGCCAACTCAATCGCGGTTGCTTGCGACTCTTCAAGCATCGCCCGTTGCAACGAGATCAGCATCGTACTTAGCACCACAGGGTCGGCATAACCGAAGTCGTTCAGATACAGGGTGCCATTGTTCATCGATTCCTCGGACAGAACATGCCGCACGGCCAAGATACAGCCCGTTTTGTCAAAAACCGCTGCACCGAATAAATGGGTGCTTCCACAATGCGAAACGAGCCGGATCGGCTTAACGCCCTGCGTGTTGTCGAAAAATTGCTCTATATCCGTATGAATAAAGTCAAACACATCGGTGCATCGCATGCCAACCCGGATATCTGGCAAATGTTCAGCCACCGATGGCCCTATCGCTTTAATATAAAGCGACGAGTCCAGGCGCAGATATGCTGGCAGGAGGCTGGCAAGCTGCTGCTCCGTAAATGTCAGCAGCACGCGTCAACTTCCGTCTTGATATTGAAGTTCAAAGACAATCACATTTGCCTTATACTCGGCGATCGTCACGTCGCCAGTCGCACCAAAGCGTGTAATCAAACCATCGAATAGCCCCAGAACAAATTGCTCCAAACCTGTGCGATCCGACCGATATTCCACCATCAGTCGCCCGGGCGCCTTCGATATTGTGGTGAATGAGGGCAAGCGCGCGCCGGGCATAGCTGCCCCCACCGCAAGATGTAATCTGTCCAGATTTTCAATGAAGCTGGCCAAATCTTGACCCGTGAAATTCATGATCGACGCGAGCGAACCGCGCTCGGCATATTTAATCCAGTAGCGTCCAAATTCGAAAAGGCAGGCATCAACGGACAAGTTCAACCGCGCTGACGCCTCCGAGATGATAGCGATGGTCAGGGCGTCGTCATACACCATACCAGTGAGCAGTTCGGTTGGCCCAATACCCAGCTTATGTTCGAGAGCGAGCCAGGCGTCTTCACCCAACTCATCAAAAACCATCTGCCGCACAGCCCGGTGAATCATGCCATACATAATGATTTCCCCTTAACTGTCCCGGGGTATGCCGTCATTTTCATCGCGCCTTCTTAAATCCTGCAAAAGCTTCGTAGCGCGCACGACTTGTTCTTCAATACGCACCATTTTCTCAATGAGGTAATCAGAATCCTCGCCTGGACGATTTGACATCCTTGCGCGAATATTACCACAAGATAACCTTATGATGTTCAACGGCTGCATGATTTCATGCAGCGTCTTGCTGTCCAGCTCATTAAGTGATTTCATCGAATTAACCGCAGATTGTATAAAAATTTATGAATTTCGAAGCGCGAAATAGGCTGTGGCGGCGGATTCTGCAAACAAATGTCGATTCCTGCGGAATACGAACGCGCTCTGAACGTGCTGCTATAACCGAGCAAGCGGCGCCTCATGCAATGCGGCTGCGCCGAAATACCATCTAACATTATCGGGGTGGGCGTCGCCCGTGGCGAAACCGAAAACTGCGCTTAAGACGCGATTGCCAAGTCGTTATCGTCGTCAGTCAGCAAAATACGCTGAATTTCCTGTTTCGTTTCCTCAGTCAGTTCCAGATACACGCGGCGCTGGTCGCGCGGGTCGAAGCGCCGGACAATGATATTTCGTTCGGTCATAATCGCAATGTGCCGCAGCGCTGTTGTGGCAGGCGAAAATGACGCGCGGCAAGCGCTGGAAACGCCCGTGTCCAAACCGGAATGTTGCCGAACAAACAGGTCCAAAAGGATGAACCAAGCAGGGTCAGCCAACAGGTTTGCAGCTGCAACAAACCGTGCGCGGCGATTGGCGATTTCGATCAGGTCAACCGCCTTTTCCACTGCCAGCGTCGTTGCAACATCGGCTGTATGGGAAGCGTCGTCTAATATAGATGTATTCTGCGCATCCGCCTGAAAGGCGAGAAGCATCTTTTCCAGCTGCGTTCGCGTAAACTGAATGGGAATCTCGAAAGTATGGATCTGGTCGTCGATGTTTACATCATCTTGGTATTCGACCATTTTTCTTACCGGACACAGACAAAATAAACCTCGTGGAGCTTTCCCAGACATCCACCAAGGTGATGAAAAATACCGAATCTTACCAACTAAGCATCGATGCGGCGCGCGCTTATCGCTTCAGTTGTGCGCCCTTGAGGTTCGCAAAGAAAATTGCACGGCATATCACCACCGTTACGAAAGCAAATATAACCATATTGCCACTATTTATCATTTTGCTATTATATTACAGATACTTATGCTCAACCGTAACCTCATTTGGTTACAATAGTTAGCAAAATATCATAAGGCACAATATGAACGGGCTTTATCGAGATCGGCGGCAACATGTTGTGCGGTTGCCCCGACCATTTTCACATCATGATTACCCAAGCAACAACGGCGCAAGCTTTGCCCGTTGCCATGCCGCATCACCATATTGTGAGGCATGGAAGATAGCGGCACGGCGGTGTAACCCGGCGTCGCAGTCATGGGTAAAACCAAAACCACCGTGGAACTGGATCGCGCGGTCTGCGGCAAAGCTGTAGGTTCCATCTGCGGCGGCTTTCGCCATCCGCACGGCGATTTCGCCCATCCCCTGATCGCTGAAACTGTTCGCGGCGCTGTACAAATGCGACCGCGCTTTTTCATAGTCGACATAGGCGTCAACGGTCGGATGTTTGAGCGCCTGATACTCGCCAATGATTTTGCCGAATTGTTTGCGCGTTTGCAGATAGCTGACGGTATAATCGATCACGCTCTGCGCGCCGCCGCACATTTCGGCGCTCTGCAACAGATTGGCGGCCTGCTCGACATGCGCCAATGTAGACGCAGCGCGCGCGACGTCCAGCAATGCGGTGCGGGGCACCGACAGACCATCGAGTGACACCGCAAAGCTGCGCTTGGTTTCGTCAATGATGGATTCGCGGCGCAGACGGCCAGCGACATCATCCGCGGTCAAAGCAACAAGCGCTGGTTTGCCGTCCAACATGACCGATGCGACAATGACATCCGCGCTTTGCGCCCAAAGCACAAACTGCTTTTCACCGGACAACAGGATGCTGTCGCCATCAACCTTGGCCGTCGCGGTGATGTTGAGCAGATCCCAGTCGCCATGCGCTTCGGATAGCGCGAGTGAACCAATGGCCCCTTCGGCAAGCTTTGGCAGCCATTCCGCGCGCTGTGCTTCGGTGCCACCAGCGATGAGCGCTTGCGCAGCCAGCGTGGATGCGACCAACGGCGAAGCCATCAAATGCCGCCCCATTTGTTCCACCACCGGCACAACTTCGGCCATGGTCAGCCCGACGCCATTATGCGCTTCTGGAATACCAATGGCCGTCCAGCCCAAAGCCGCAATTTCAGCCCAGATGTCCGCGTCATAGCCAAGATCGCTTTCCATCAACTTACGGACGCGATCGATGGGTGATTTGTCGCGACAAAAGGTCGTCGCCACATCCAGCAACTCAATCTGCTCTTCGCTATATCCTAAGCCAGGCATCTGCATGTCATTCTCTCCTCGCGCCGTTACATCCTCTATGGCGCGAGGCGATGGACAAAATCAAGGCGATTTAACCGACCAGTTAAACAGCGCCTTATGCCTGTTCGAGGACTTTGCGGCCTGGGCGGACTTTCATTTTATGGCCCGTCTTGGTCGCGAATGAAATGTCTTTCACGGTTTGCATGAACACCCATTCGTTGGTCGCAGCCTGCGGCGTGAGCGCCAAGTGCATGTAACCGCGGTTGGATGTGTCTGCCCAACGCAATTCCTGCTTACTCGCGTCAAGCAAGCTGCGCGCGACAACGGACGGATCCGTGAACGGAACTGCGCTTTCAAAGCCCGGCGACGATACGCTGTGGCCGCCAAATTCGACACCAGCTGGCTTTCCGCCTTCGGACAAGTCGAATGCCCAGCCATTGTGGCTATCACCGGTAATCACGACCAAGTTTGCGTCGGCGCGCTGCGCTGCTGACAAAATGCGCGAACGCGCGGTGGGGTAACCGCCCCAATTGTCGAGATTGTAGGGCAGGCCCGCCTTCGCCGCAGCGATGCCCTGCCGCACATAGTTTATCGCGCGTTCAGGCGCAACGCGAGGGACCCAATCCATGGCGTTTTCCGGCGTGTAGCTATAGCCCATGTTCGTTCCGGTTCCGAGCAACGCCCATGTCGACTTGTCGCCCAACATTGACCG
>DBOA01000165.1 GCA_002299195.1 Sphingomonadales bacterium UBA658 | reverse complement strand
TGATCAACCAAAATCCATTCAGAAGTGCCGATTTTTTCGCCGACCTTGGTCGCGAATTCCGCTGGGGTAATAGTGGTCATGGGTGTTTCTCCTGCAAACTATTTGGCCGCACCGTGGCGGTTTCGAACGTTCAATACAAGCCCCGGCGATTTGCCGTTACGGCAAGCTTGCGCCCCAGCAACCCAGCATCCGCGAATCAGGCTTTGGGCGCGGGAGCAGGCGGCGCATAGGGCATGACCATATGGCCATCGGGGGCTGCGGTGAATGTCGTTTGTGTGGGATAGGCAAAGGAAATGCCTTCACGGGCAAACCGGTCGATGATGGCAATGCCGATGTCATGCCGCGCTTGAAACATAACCTCCACATCATCGCTTTCGATATCGAAGACGAGATGGAAATCGAGCGAGCTTGCGGCAAAGTTATTGAACCCAGCGCGGATAAATTGCGCGCCATTGCCCTCGACAACTTCACGCAAAACTTCCGGGATCCGCTTCGCAAGGGCGGGCGGGGTTTGGTATACGAGCGTCAGGACAAAGGTAACCCGGCGATAGAGCGTTAGCGTGTTGTTCGTGATTTCCTTCTCAAGCAATTTGCTGTTTGAGATGACCTTCTCTTCACCCGTCAGCGCACGCAACCTTGTGCTTTTCATGCCGATGACTTCGACCCGGGCGATTGTGTTGTCATAAGACACCGTGTCGCCGCGGCGGAATGGCTTATCAAAAATGATCGATATGGCAGCGAACAGGTCGGAGAAAATCCCCTGGGCGGCGAGGCCAATGGCAATGCCGCCAACGCCTAAACCAGCGACAAGGCCAGTGACGTTAACGCCGAGATTGTCGAGGATGACGATTGCCGCGACAGCGAACAAAGCAAAGCTGACGAGCAGCCGGATTAAGACCATCGCGCTTTGAAGCGTCTCATGTTCGTGCAGCCCTTCGCCAGCGCGCCGCTCAATCATGCCCAAGATGATTTCGCGCAGCCATATCGCCACCTGCACAACGATCGCGATGGTGAATAAGATATCGATGGCATGGGTAAGCGCCACCGGAGCATTGGCAATCTGGTTCACCAGTTCAATCGACACCATGACCCGGAAAAACTTGCTCGTACGCGCCAAAGTGCGCGCGACGATTGATTTCACATGGGCGCGATGTTCGCTTTCACGCGCAATTTTGGACGCAATGCGTTTCAGCCAGCTGAGCGCGATGAAAACGATAATGGCCATGCCAATGGCTACGCTCAGTTCAAAGACATTGCCCTGAACCCACGTCACGGTTGCGTCCCAATAATATTGGAACCGTGGAATGACGGCATCTGGTTGAATGCGCTGTATCACGGGTGCTGATTTTGCTGTCATATTTTATGTGTAAGGCCGAATGCGCCGCTTAACAACCTTTTGGCATGCGCTAATCCTCCAGTAAGAGCGCGTCGATTATCAGGCGGAATTGGCCGTCGAATATCGCGGTCTCGGTTATGGCGATGTCTGCAACCAGCTGGCTCGGTAACGAGAATTCATGATCTTCCAGCAACTGTGCGAGAGCCGAACGCTGTTCTGCGGCGGTTATTGGCAATGCAACGGAAAGGCATATTTGGGCGCCGCTAAATGTAAGGCTATGCCAAGGCCGCTCGTACAATATCGCGATGCTTGCTTGGGGCAGTAGCGCTTGCAGCACACGAACAAGGCTGCGGGCAAGGCTGCGGGACGGTGCTTGGTCCGTCATTGCCGTTCACTCCCTTGTGCGTTGGGCCTCTCGCCATAGCTGCACATGAATGCGCGCAGTTTTTCCTCCATTTCGGGTCGGATTTCGCGACCCATTCTGATGTCTAGCACGAGTCGCGGATCGCGCGCCGCCAAGCGCCCGAACTTGGTGGGAGGTAGGCCGTGATCACGCAGAAACCGTTCAATCAGGCGTTTGATGTGCATAACGTCTCCTCCAAGTTCGACCCGGATTTGCTTGCCCGAATCAGTTAGAACAAATATAGAACAAACGTGATAGGATAAATCCTACAAGTCTAGGATATTTCCAACCGAAGCGGAGGGATGACCATGGAGGAAGAACCAAGAGCTGCTCTGGAACGGCTCATTTTGGAAAGCGGCGAAGATTTTGCCGGATTGTCAAAGCTGGTGGGTCGAAATCCAGCTTATATCCAACAGTTTATCAAGCGCGGAACGCCCAAGAAGCTACCCGAAACCGAGCGTGGCATATTGGCCCGATATTTTGGTGTTGATGAGGTTTTGTTGGGCAAATCCGCAGACACTGAGGTGACATCGGGAATTCGCCTCATTCCGAAGCTGGAGGTCGGCGCTTTTGCAGGTGCCGGGGCTATCCACGATGGGGAGGCGCTTGCCGGCAAGATCGGCTTTGATGAAAAATGGCTGCGCAGGATGGGGTTTGACCCAGCCAAGCTCTCTCTCATCCGCGTGGACGGTGAATCGATGTCACCCACGCTGAACCATGGTGACGATATCATGGTCGATAACCGCGCGGCGGCCCAAGCGGTGCGTGATGGCATCCATGTTATCCGGCTGGACGATATGTTGATGGTCAAACGTCTGGCGCAAGGGCCGCGGGGGCGACTGTCGGTACTTTCCGACAACCCCAATTATCCTGACTGGCCAGATGTTGACGGCGCAACTGTTACCGTCATCGGCCGCGTGGTGTGGGCAGGGCGTCGGCTCTGAAGGCTTGCCTCGCGCGCTTCAGTCGGCCACATAGTGCCGCATGTCCAACGTCACATCTGCCGCACTCAAAGCACCACCCTTAAAAGCCGTCATCATTCCGGTGACGCCGCTTCAGCAAAATTGTACGCTGTTTTGGTGTACAGAAACGAACAAGGCGGCACTTGTCGACCCGGGCGGTGATCTGGACAAGTTGAAAGCTGCGGTGGCGCAGACGGGGGTTGAGCTTGAAAAGCTGTTGGTAACGCACGGCCATCTTGACCATTGCGGCCAGACCGGCATGCTCGCAAAAGAATTAGGCCTGCCGATTGAGGGGCCGCATGAAGAAGACCGCTTCTGGATTGCAAAGCTCGACGACGACGGCGCGCGCTGGGGTATGGAAGCACATACGTTCGAACCAGACCGCTGGCTGGTGGATGGCGACACGGTCACCGTGGGTAACCTGACGCTCGATGTTATTCATTGCCCCGGACATACGCCAGGGCACGTGATTTTTCATCACGCGCCCAGTCGTCTTGCAATTGTTGGTGACGTCTTGTTTCAGGGCTCTATCGGCCGCACCGATTTTCCACGCGGGAACCACGCGGACCTCATCAATGCGATTACGACGAAGCTATGGCCGTTGGGGGATGATGTTACCTTCATCCCCGGTCACGGACCAACCAGCCAGTTCGGTTATGAGCGACAGCATAATGCATTTGTCGCCGATGACGTTCTGGCTGCCCGGTGAGTTACAGCACCACTGCGTAAACGCGGGCGAGCGCCCATCCAGCGAGCCCGAGCAGCGTCAGCATGGAGGTCAGCGTGCCGACCATGCGTCCTTTGCCCAATGTGCCGCCGTCCATGCCCAGGCCATGCGCGAGCCGACCAACGATATACACGATGCCCAGGCCCCACAGCCAGTTGTTCGTGCCGCCCGTTGCCTCAAGTGCGGCAATCAAGACCAAGACAAATGGTGCGCTCTCGACGAAATTGGCATGCGCGCGCATCCGCCGGATAACAAATTCGCTGCCGCCATCGCCGATCGAAACGCTTTCTTTGGTCCGTGCTTGCCCACAGCGTATCATGAGCCAAATGTTCACCAAAGCGGCGCCTGCAGCGATGGTAAGGGTTACGGGTAAACTCAACATATATTCTCTCCCTGTTCGTTTGCGGTGCTTATCTGCTATCTCACGGGTTGCAAAGCCCGGAAAAAGAAGTATAGCGCGCTGCTCACACAGACATGTGCGGTTGACTTAGGCTGATTCTGGCGATTGCTTGCCACGACCACCTCTTTCGCCTAGCATGCCCTAGAACTTATTGATTTTGAAATGGAACAGGTGCCGAGATGGCTGTCCCCAAAAGAAAAACATCCCCTTCAAAGCGCGGCATGCGTCGCAGCCATGATTCGCTGACTGTTGCAGCGTATCAAGAATGCCCAAACTGCGGCGAACTGAAGCGTCCGCATCACCTGTGTGATGCTTGTGGCCATTATAATGGTCGCGAAGTGGTGGCAGTCGCCTGATCCTTCCTAAAGGAGAATAATAGGTGTCCACGAAACCGCGTATCGCCATAGACGCGATGGGCGGTGACGAGGGCGTACCTGTTATGATTGCAGGTGCTGCTTTGGCGCGGCACCGGCACGAAAGTTTCAACTTTCTTTTGGTTGGGGATGAAGTCCGCATCAAAGCGGCGCTTGATCAACACCCCAATCTGCGCGCTGCCTCCGAAATCCTGCACACCGATGATGTCGTAACGGCGGATGACAAGGTCAGCGCAGCTCTGCGTAAATCCAAGACCAGCTCCATGGGCATGGCGATAAACGCCGTGAAAACCGGAGAAGCCAGCGCTGCTGTCAGCGCAGGCAATACTGGCGCGTTGATGGCGACTGCAAAACTCGCCTTACGGACCATGCCCGGGATCGACCGGCCAGCGCTTTCTGCGCTTTTACCGACGATTGAAGACACCGACGTGGTGATGCTCGATCTGGGCGCAAACACCGAGTGCGAAGCTAAAAACCTGGTTCAGTTCGCCATTATGGGCGCGGCCTATTCCCGCATCATTTTCGGTTTTGACCGCCCGCGGGTTAGGCTTTTGAACATTGGCACAGAAGAAATGAAGGGCACCGATCAGTTGCGCGATGCGGCCTTACATCTGCGCAATGCAACGGGCCTGCACATGGATTTTCAGGGATTTGTCGAGGCGGACAAAATCAACCGCGGCGAATGCGACGTTGTCGTTTGCGATGGTTTCACGGGAAATATCGCGCTGAAGTCCATTGAGGGTACGGCCCGTTTCGTGACAGATCTGCTGCGCCGCGCGTTTACAAGCTCGGTACGGTCAAAATTCGGCTTTCTGGTGTCGCGCCCCGCGACTGAGTTGCTGCGCCATCACCTTGACCCCAATAATCACAATGGCGCCGTCTTCATGGGGCTGAACGGTGTCGTGGTAAAAAGTCATGGAAGTGCGAACGTTAAGGGCGTGGCGAACGCAGTAGAAGTCGCCGCGCGGTTGGTGGAAGAAGATATCACGGCGCGCATCACCCAAGATCTGGCGCGGGTGCAGGCCGAATGACGGTTCCGACCCTTCATGCCGTTATTAAAGGCACAGGGTCCGCGCTTCCGCGCAACCGCGTTTCAAACGCCGAACTTGCTGCCAAAGTCGACACAACGGACGAATGGATTACCGAACGCACCGGTATCAAATTTCGTCACATCGCCGAACCCGATGAAACGACATCCAGCCTTGCGATAGAGGCGTCGCGCAACGCGCTTGAGGCGGCACATATGGCCGCGTCCGACATTGATCTGATTATTTTGGCGACCGCCACCCCGGACCAGACATTCCCTGCATCGGCAACCATCGTCCAGCATGCGCTCGGCTGCAATGGCGGCGTGGCTTTTGACGTCGCTGCGGTATGTTCGGGGTTCCTGTACGCATTTTCTGTGGCAGAAAGCATGATCCGCGCAGGATCGGCGCGTAACGCATTGGTGATCGGCGCAGAAACCTTCAGCCGCATCTTGGACTGGGAAGACCGTACAACCTGTGTGCTTTTTGGTGATGGTGCCGGCGCAGTCGTCCTGTCGGGCGAAGTTGGTACCCGCGGTGCCTTGGCCACCAAGCTGCATGCAGATGGCCAGCATAATGAATTATTATATGTCGACGGCGGTCCATCGACCACGGGAACGGTTGGCAAGTTGCGCATGAAGGGCCGCGAAGTGTTCCGCCACGCGGTCACCAACCTGACCAGCGTATTGTACGAAGTTCTTGAGGAAGCAAATCTTACCGCTGCGGATGTCGATTGGGTGGTCCCACATCAGGCAAATGCCCGGATTATTGAAGCGACCGCCAAGAAACTTGGGCTCGACGCCGACAAAGTTGTTCTGACGGTCAACCAGCATGCAAATACCTCGGCAGCCTCCGTTCCGCTGGCCCTTGATGTCGCCGTGCGTGACGGCCGGATTAAGGCCGGGGATGTCATTGTGATCGAGGCAATGGGCGGTGGTTTTACATGGGGCGCTTCTGTCGTTCGAATGTAACCGTTTTCCAAAGATCGCCGTTTTACAATTGAAAATTCTCCTGTATGTTGTTGCAATTAAGGGTGGTTGGACATCCGGAGACCGTAAATGGCAGACACAGGAACTTTAACGCGCGCCGATCTGGCGGAAATTCTAAATCGTCAAATCGGTTTGTCGCGTGCTGACGCGGCAATGATGATTGAGTCTATTCTTGATCATATGACGACGGCTGTGCTTGATGGCGAAAATGTAAAAATATCCGGTTTTGGCACCTTTGTTTTGCGTGACAAAGGCCAGCGGGTAGGGCGTAATCCCAAAACAGGTGTGGAAGTGCCCATAACGCCGCGTCGCGTCCTGACATTTCGGGCCAGCCAAGGCATGCGTCAAAAGGTCAAATAACCCATCATGGTTGAAAAATCGGCGGACGCATTTCGAACCATTGGCGAAATGGCGCAGGTTTTGGGCGTCCGGACGCATATTTTGCGTTATTGGGAAGAGCAATTCCCAATGCTTAAGCCACTGACCCGCGCGGGTGGACGCCGTCTATATCGGCCGGACGACGTGGCCTTGCTGCACACTATCCACCGGTTGCTTTATAGCGAGGGATATACGGTTAAAGGCGCCAGACGCTTTTTGGAAACAGGTGACGTTCCTGCCCCAGCGCCGGTTGCTGCATTAGCCCCCGTTGCGACTGGCCCACAGTTTGATCTTTCCGCGCTGCGTGCCATTCGTGATAGGCTCGCATCTGCGCTCGCTGCGGCGTAAGTTCAAATAAGCGGCCGCGCGTAGACCATATCGCGAAACGGGACGTCCCCGACCATGAAGAAAGTATTTCCAATCGCGGCAAAACCGGCGCGCTCATAAAAAGCGACCGCTTTTTCGTTGTTTTCGTACACCGCCAACAGCATGCGTTTTGCGCTGCGCTCGGCCGCGATGGCAAAGGCTTGTTCAAGCAATTGTCTGCCATTGCCGCCACCTTGCCAGGGCCCAAGCAAATAAATGCGCTTTAACTCAATATCCCCATCCTGTTGCAGGTCAGGGTGCGATGGCGGGGTTATCATGGCGTAGCCAACAGGCGCGCCGAGCGGTGTCTCACCCATCACGATATCGACACCGGGCTGCGCCAAGGCATTGGCATAATATTCCGCGCTGTGTTCGGTCCGCAGATGTTCGATCAGTGGTTGGCCGGGATGGTCAAAGGCAAAGGTCGCAAGGAATGTTGCGGATCCAAGAAGCGCCAACGCATCCGCGTCATGCACGCCTGCTTTACGCCAAATTACGGGAGTCATTCGTCTTGCGGCCCAAGATCGGGATCAAGATCGCGCGGTCGGATGAAATGCGTCAGATGCCCGCACGACCGCTCAATGTCCGCCCAATGGTCGATGTTTAGTTCCATACGCGCAATGGCGGCAGTGGGATATTTTTCCCAAACCAGATCGCGCAATGGCGACGTGCCGTCATCGGGGCAAAGGTCGAAAACCAGATCTTCCATGCCGGGATTATGTCCGACCATCAAAAGGTTCTTATGTTCGTCCGCCTGATCACGCAGCACGTCCATCAACGTGGCCGACGATGCCAGATATATCCGGCGGTCCCAATGCGGGTCCATGCGCCCGCCCGTGCCCTTCACAAACTGGTCAATTGTGTCGATCACGCGCACAGCGGGGCTGGCAACGACATGGTCGAAAACCAGACCGTTGCGCTTCACCCATATGCCCATCGTGACAGCAGCTTTCTCGCCGCGCTTGTTCAACGGGCGGTCAAAGTCCCGCGGCACCGAGTCATCCCAGCTCGATTTTGCATGACGGAATAAGGTGAGCGTGAACGTCAAAACGGGTTGCTTTCATCGAGACTGATTTTGACGTCCTGCCGCAATTTTTCGTCCGGCGAAAGGCCTGTTTTTACAGAAGCGACTGCCTCAGCCAACGTCACCCTTCGTATAGGCGTTCCCGGCGGAAAAGCCGTCAGCAGCCGGCTGGGCACGGCGGATGAGAGCAGAACAAAATGCCCCTTGTCGTCTGCGCTGCGGATCAGGCGTCCAAATGCCTGCGCCATTTTTGCGCGAATGATGCGATCATCAAAATCAATGCCGCCATTTTTGAGGCGGCGGGCGCGGTGCAATATGTCGGGACGCGGCCACGGTATTTGTTCCATGATGACAAGCCGCAGCGAATGCCCCGGGACATCGACGCCGTCGCGCAAGGCATCTGTGCCGAGCAGGCTGGCGTGCGGATCATCACGGAAAATGTCGACCAAGGTTCCGGTGTCAATCGGGTCAACATGTTGGGCATAGAGCGGCAGGCCATCACGCGCCAAGCGGTCGGCGATGCGGGCATAGGTTGATCGCAAGCGCCGGATTGCCGTGAACAGGCCAAGGACGCCGCCACCCGATGCCGTGATCAATGCGGCATAGGCCCCCGCCAGTGCGGCAGCATCGCCCTTTTTAATGTCCGTGACGATCAAGACCTCCGCCTGCGCCGTATAGTCAAACGGGCTGATCGCAGAGAAATGCGTGGCGGGCTTATCCAAATGCAGCGCGCCCGTGCGGGCCTCCGCATTTTTCCAGTCGCCGCCGCTGCGCAAAGTTGCCGATGTGGCAAGAACGCCGTGGCTTGGTTTCAGGACGATGTCCGCGACGGGTTTCATCGGGTCAAGCCAGCGCCGGTGCATGCCAATGCCCATTTCGCGACCTTCGAACCTGTCAATGGCGAGCCAATCGACAAATTCAGAATCCACCGGGCCTACCGCGCGCGCCAGCATCGAAATCCATGCGCGGACCGTATCAATCCGCCAGCTTAAGCTTGCCATAGCGCCCTCAACCCGGGCTCTGGCACTGCCATCAAGCCAATCGGGGGGATCGGACACCATCGCCTCAAGCCGCTGCCCCAGCACCGTCAGAGGACGCGCCAGCGCCTCCAGCGCGACGGCGGCGTCTGCGGCGGCATCGACAACCGCGGCGTCAGGATCAGCCAGTTCGGTTTCCAGACCATAGCCACCTTCGGTGGCATTGGTTTCGTCGCGGGCAAACACCATCGCGCGAACCGCCGCCAAAAACCGTTCAATGGGGCCCGAGGGCACACCTTCCGCCAACCGCGCCAGCCAACCATCGCCGGGCAGTGCTTCTGCTGCCATTCGTGCCATCTCGATGGCAATGCCGCCTTCTTCGTCATAAGATGCGACATCGGCGAGACGCGCCGACAAACCACGGCGTCGGCCGCGGGCTTTACCTTCGGGGCCAATCACCCAGCGGCGCAGTTCGATGGTTTCTTGGCCGGTGAGCGCTGCTGCAAACATTGAGTCCGCAGCATCAAACAAATGATGGCCCTCGTCTAAAATGATGCGGCTTGGGCGGTTGAGTTCATCACGGCCGCGCGCGGCATTGACCATCATCAGCGCATGATTGGCGATAACAATTTCGGCCTGAACCGATGATCGGGACGCGCGTTCGATGAAGCATTTTTTGTAATGCGGACATCCGGCATAAATACACTCGCCGCGCCGGTCAGTGAGCGCGGTCGACCCGTTGCGCCGGAACAATGTCGGCAACCATCCGGGCAAATCGCCGCCTATCATGTCCCCGTCGTTCGAATAAGCGGCCCAGCGCGCAACAAGGTGCGCCAAGATGGCGGCACGCCCTGCAAAACCGCCCTGCAACGCATCTTCAAGGTTCAGCAGGCACAGATAATTTTCGCGCCCCTTGCGGACAACGACTTTGGATTTGAAGGTGTCATAGTCCGGATAAATACGCTGTGCTTCACGGACCAATTGTCGTTGCAACGCTTTGGTAAAGGTTGAAATCCAAACGGTGCCGTCCGCTGCCGTCGCCCAAAGGCTGGCGGGGGCAAGATAACCCAGCGTCTTGCCAATTCCGGTCCCGGCCTCAGCCAGTAACATATTTGGTTCGCCTTTGCGCGTGCGGGGCGCAAAAATCTCCGCTGCGGCCTGTGCGAAATCGCGCTGTCCCTGCCGTGTTTCGGCAGACCCGCCGACAAGCGAGGCGAGCCTTTGCTGCACGGCTTCGGCACCAAGGGTGACAACGCGCGGCGGTGT
>DBOA01000157.1:1136-5564 GCA_002299195.1 Sphingomonadales bacterium UBA658 | reverse complement strand
GGTCGCAACGGATTTTGTGGCTCTTGGAAGAATTGAACGTTCCCTATGAAATTGTGCATCACCAACGCGATGCCGTGACCAATCTTGCGCCCGAGGCGCTTTTGAAAATACATCCTTTGGGTAAGTCCCCGATGATAGAAGACGCCGGCAATGTCGTTTTTGAATCAGGGGCCATCGTCGAATATCTGTGTGAACGTCATAACGGCGCACATCTGGTGCTACCACGTGGGACAGATCAACATATCCGCTACCTTGAGTGGCTGCATTTTGCCGAAGGTTCGGCGATGACACCGATTTTGCTCAACCTGTACACGGCCCGTCTGGGCGAAGCCGCCGCGCTGCTGCACCCGCGCATTCATGAGCAATTGGAAAGCCATTTTCAGTTCATGGAGAATAGCTTGAACGCCAGCGGATGGTTTGTGGGCGATACGCTAAGCGGCGCCGACATCATGTTGAGCTTTCCAGCGGAGGCCGCCGTTAAAATGGGCCGTGCCGCCAACCGCCCGAACCTCACCAAATTTGTGGAAACAATCCACGCGCGGCCCGCATTTCAGCGCGCGCTCGAAAAGGGCGGACCTTATGCTTATGCCTGATGGAGCGGCAAAGTGCATATCCGGCTTGCAGGGCGGCGAGTCGTTCCCTAAGTCGCTTTCTTTATGACATCGACCAATGATATTCGCCGCGGGTTCCTTGATTATTTTGGTGCTGCTCAGCACGACATAGTCTCGTCCGCGCCACTCGTGCCGTACAATGACCCGACATTGATGTTCGTCAATGCCGGCATGGTGCCGTTTAAAAACGTATTTACGGGCCTTGAAAGCCGCGAAACGCCGCGTGCTACGTCAAGCCAGAAATGCGTGCGTGCGGGCGGCAAGCATAATGATTTGGACAATGTCGGCTACACGGCACGCCACCACACTTTCTTTGAAATGCTCGGGAACTTCTCGTTCGGCGATTATTTCAAAGAGCAGGCAATTACCCATGCGTGGACATTGCTGACCAAGGAATGGGGGCTTGATCCATCGCGCCTCACGACCACGGTTTATCACACCGATGACGAGGCGTTCGACCTTTGGCGCAAGATTGCGGGCCTTCCCGAAGAGCGCATCATCCGTATCGCGACCAACGATAATTTCTGGTCGATGGGCGACACGGGACCATGCGGTCCGTGCAGCGAAATTTTTTATGACCATGGCGACCATATCTTTGGCGGCCCTCCCGGAAGCCCGGATGAAGATGGCGACCGTTTTGTCGAAATCTGGAACCTCGTGTTCATGCAGTTCGAGCGGCAGGATGACGGCACCGATGTGCCTTTGCCAAAGCCGTCGATTGATACCGGCATGGGTCTTGAGCGCATCGCCGCGGTCATGCAGGGCGTGCACGACAATTATGATACGGATACGTTCAAGGCGCTGATCAATGCGTCGGAAGAGCTGACCGGTACCAAGGCGCAGGGCGACCAAATGGCCAGCCACCGCGTGATTGCCGACCATTTGCGTTCGACCAGCTTCCTTTTGGCCGATGGTGTCATGCCGTCGAATGAAGGTCGCGGTTATGTTCTGCGCCGTATTATGCGCCGCGCCATGCGCCATGCGCACATCCTTGGCGCGAAAGAGCCGTTGATGCACCGTTTGGTGGGCAGCCTTGCCGCGGAAATGGGCGCGGCCTATCCCGAATTGCTGCGTGCGCAACCGATGATTGAAGCAACGTTGAAGCAGGAAGAAACCCAGTTCCGCCGCACGCTGGACAAGGGCATCAAGCTGCTTGATGAAGCGACCACGGGGATGCAGCCTGGCGATATCCTTGCCGGCGATACCGCGTTCAAACTGTATGACACATATGGCTTTCCATATGACCTGACCGAAGATGCGTTGCGTGCGCAGGGCTTGGGCATTGATCAGGCGGGTTTTGAAACCGCGATGAACAATCAAAAGGCTATGGCACGTGCGGCATGGAAGGGTTCTGGGGCCAAGGCATCGGACGACGTCTGGTTCGACATCGCCGAACGCGTTGGTTCGACCGAGTTTACCGGTTACGCAGCCAATGAAGGCGAGGGGCAAGTCGTTGCCCTCGTCAATGATGGCGTCGAAGTGCAGTCTGCTGTGGCAAACGACACCGTGACCGTCATCACCAACCAGACACCATTTTACGGCGAAAGCGGCGGCCAGATGGGCGACGCTGGCGTTATTTCAAGCACCAATATGCGCGGTGAAGTCACCGACACTGAAAAGCCGCTTGGACGTTTGCATGCGCATCAGGTGACGATTGGAACGGGCGAGATCAAGGTCGGCGACTTTGTCACCCTGAAGATCGATACAGCCCGCCGCGACTCCCTGCGCGCCAACCATAGCGCAACCCATTTGCTCCACGCATCCTTGCGTGAAAGACTGGGCAGCCATGTCACGCAAAAGGGCAGCCTTGTTGCGCCTGATCGTCTGCGGTTCGATTTCTCGCATAATCAGGCGGTGACGGCTGATGAAATTGCGATGATTGAAGCCGATGTGAACGCGCAAATCCGTGGAAATCAGGCTGTAACCACGCGTTTGATGACTCCCGATGACGCGGTCGCTGCGGGTGCGCTTGCTTTGTTTGGCGAGAAATATGGCGAGGAAGTCCGCGTGCTGACGATGGGCAAGACCGAAGACACGCATTATTCGCTCGAACTGTGCGGTGGCACGCATGTCAACGCATTGGGTGACATTGCCTTGTTCACGATCGTGTCCGAAGGCGCCGTCGCAAGCGGTATCCGCCGGATTGAGGCATTGACCGGAGAGGCCGCACGCCTGTGGCTTGTTGGCCGCGAAACACAGTTGAAGAATGTCGCCGCAATGCTGAAAACCGCGCCTGATGAAGTCGGCGTGCGTATTGAAACATTGATGAGCGAACGCAAGCGGATGGAGAAAGAACTCTCCGAAGCCAAAACCGCGCTCGCATTGTCCGGTGGCAGTGGTCCCAAGGCAGAAGCTGAAACAATCGGTGACGTGACATTCATGGGGCAGGTCATCAATGGCATCGAGCCAAAGGCCCTGCGCGGTTTGGCCGATGACCAGATGAAGGCCATTGGCAGCGGCATTGTCGCCATCATTGCGGCGAATGAGAACAGCAACACCGTCGTTGTCGCGGTTTCACCCGCGCTCCACGCCACGCTGACCGCTCCAGACCTCGTCCGCGCCGCGACTGAGGCGATGGGTGCCCAAGGTGGCGGTGGACGTCCCGACATGGCACAAGGCGGTGGTCCAGCTGGTGCTGAGCTTGCGCAGGCGGCACTGGATGCCATTAAAGCAAAGATTGCGGGTTAAGACGTAAGCTTGAGCTTGGGGGCCTCGTCGAGGCCGCCGGCTTCTTTGATCTGCCGCCGGAATTCGTCGCGCTTTTCGTGAATAGACGCGATCACGGGGCCAATGGCGACGCCGAGATCGACAAGCACCGCTTCCGATAGCTGCAACGAGCTTTCCAGCGTTTCGGGAACGGCGTCGGTTGCCCCGGCCTGATACAGGCGTGCGGCATGGTCTGCATCGCGGGCGCGCGCAACGATGGTAATATCCGGCAACCACTGGCGGACGCGCTTGACGATATGTTCGGCCAGCACCGGTTGGTCCATGGTCAGGATAATCGCCTTTGCGTGGCCAAGGCTCAACTTGTCCAATGTTTCAGGCCGTGAGATGTCGCCGAAGATCACTTTATACCCACCGCGCCGCGCCGCTGTGACCGCATCCACATTGGATTCAACCGCAACATAAGGCTGCCCATGTGTCGTGAGCATGTCGGCCACCAAATGACCGACACGGCCAAAGCCAATGACAACCGTGCGCGGTTCTTGCGCCGGGTCTTGTTCATATATCTCGTCGTCGGTCTCGCGCAGTTCAATTCGGCGCGCCATGTCGTGGCCGATGCGCGCTAATATCGGCGTGATGGTTAAGCCAATTGCCGTTGCGACTTGCCAGAAATTGATGGTCGCGGCGTCGATGATCTGCGCCGCGCCGGCTGCGCCCAGCACAATGAGTGTGGTTTCGGATGGGCTTCCCATGAGAACGCCGGTCTCGGTCGCGGTCCCCGTGCGTGCGCCGTTCAGCTTCAGCAGGCCCGCGGTAACCGCTGCCTTTATGAGCACGACCCCCGCCACAGCACCGACCAACGCTGCCCAATTGGCCGCGACAAAGCGCAGATCGACCTGCATGCCGATGCTGATCAGAAACACACCCAGCGCCAACCCCTTGAACGGCGCGGTCATGACGGCGACTTCGGTGTGATAGTCCGTCTCGGCGATTAACAGGCCGGCGATCATTGCACCGACGATGGGTGAAAGGCCGACGGCACCGGTCGCGAGACTTGCCACGATCACGACCAGCAGGCTGACCGACACAAATAGTTCAGGGCTTTTGGTACGCGCGGCCTGTCCGAACAAGCGGGGCAGGAAGAAGCGGCCAA
>DBOA01000157.1:0-759 GCA_002299195.1 Sphingomonadales bacterium UBA658 | reverse complement strand
CCCTCCCACGAATCCGAACCCGCCTGTGGCGCCAAAGCGCCCAAGACGAAGATGATCGGGACGATGGCAAGGTCTTCGAAGAGCAACATCCCAAGGGCCGATTTGCCAACGGCAGAATGCGTGCCCGATATTGGCAGCACGAGCGCAGTCGACGAAAGCGCCAGCGCAATGCCGATGCCAATCGCCGCCGTCAGATTATAGCCAAATAGCAAAAGCCCCGCGGCAATGATAATTCCCGCACCGAACAATTGCGCCGCGCCCACGCCAAAAACCAGACGCCGCATCTTCCACAATCGCCGAAAGGACAGTTCAAGCCCTATCGTGAACAGCAATAAGATAATGCCATATTCGCCAATGGGGCCAATGGCCTCTGGATTGGTAATGGTAACCCATTCAAGCAATGGATAGCGTTCGACCAAAGTGCCGAGGCCCATGGGGCCGACCATTATCCCCACCAAGATGAAACCGATAATCGGCGTGATGCGAAAACGGGCGAAGGCCGGGATGACGATGCCAGCTGCGCCCAGAATGACGAGCAGATCGCTTATGCTTTCGCTGTGTAGTTCACCTGCCATGTGCACCTTGTACGCCAATGCCGCATGAAAAGGGAAGGACAGGACAATAAAAAAGCGCGGAGGTCGCCCCCCGCGCTTTGTTGTAATTATGCGCTTGCTGTTACTGCCAGCTGCCCATTTTGATTTCGAGGTTGGCGCGCACTTGTTCAAAGAACTGCTCAGTCGTCATCCATGCCTGGTCTGG
>DBOA01000223.1 GCA_002299195.1 Sphingomonadales bacterium UBA658 | reverse complement strand
TGCTCCTGCCCACCGCCCAGCATTTGCGGCGTGAGCACGATGCCGTCGCGCACCCACAGGGCGCCAATGCCCTTGGGACCGTGGATTTTATGCGCGGATATCGCGATCATGTCGGGGCCATCGGGGATCGGCATGCGTCCAAATGCCTGAACTGCGTCGCATAAAAACAGATTGCCTTGGGCGTGTGCGGCTGCTGCCAGCTCCGCGATTGGCTGGATGGTCCCAATCTCGTTATTGACCAGCATGATGGCCGTTAACGCCTGCCCACCCATGGACCCCGACGCTTGCGTTTCGGGACAAATTAAGCCCGCAGTATCGACGGGGAAAGTCCGACCATTTCGAAATGCAACAACGTCCAAAACCGCAGCATGTTCGGTCGCGGCAGCGGTGACGGGTAACCCGCACCCCATGATAGCCAGATTGATCGCCTCAGTCGCACCAGAGGTAAAGATCACGCGTCCGCCCGTCGGCAGCAGCGCCGCGATTTGATCACGGGCAACCTCAACGACCGCAGCGGCCGCCCTGCCCGCTGCATGTGCGCTATGCGGGTTGGCAAATCCATCCTTCAGCCAAGGCTCCATCGCGGCAAATGCCTCCGGGGCCAGCGGCGTTGTGGCTTGGTAATCGAGGTAAATCATGCCGCTTTGGCGCGGATAACGATATTGCGCCAGACGCCTAAAAACCGTGCGACATCGCTTTCGCTGGTATCGGCGTTGAAACTGACGCGGACGACTTCAGAAGCGGACCGTTCGTCCCAACCCATTGCGCCAAGCACATGGCTGGTTTTCAGCGTGCCTGATGAACACGCGCTTCCAGCAGAGACCGCAATGCCCGCCATATCAAAGTTGATCAGCTGACTTGAGGCCGCAACGCCGGGCATGCGGTAGCTGGCGATGGTCGCAAGCCTACTGCTTGCTTCTGCAACCACGATGCCACCGCTGGCAGTAATCTCGGCATCCAACATGTCGCGCAGCCGAACGGCTTTTTCCATCCATGCAAAACCCGCATCGAGGGCAGTCGCAAATCCGATTGCGGCGGGCAAGTTTTCGGTGCCGCGCCGGTACCCTTGCTCCTGCCCACCTGTCGGCGTCAGCAGCCCAAGGTTGCGGACGAGCAAGGCCCCCATTCCCGGCGGCCCGCCCAATTTGTGCGCTGAAACGCAAAGCAAATCAGCATCGGGCAACGGCATTTTGCCCGCGCTTTGCGAACAATCGGCAAACAATATTCCGCCATTGGCCCGCACAATATCTGCGATCTCCGCCATCGGTTGAATAACGCCGGTTTCGTTGTTCACGGACTGCACAGCATAGCGAGCAGCGCCTTTGATCGCGTTCAGGTCAACATAACCGTCTGGGCCGACGGGCAAGCGGGTTGCGCCTGCCACAGCCAAGACCGCATCATGTTCAACGGCGCTGGCAATCGCATCATGGCCGCGCAGCGCAATCGCAATTGCCTCACTTGCGCCGCTGGTGAAAATGACTTCACCATCCCAATTCAGCGCCGCAGAAACCCGCGTGCGGGCGTTCTCCAGCGCCGCGCGGGCTGCGCGCCCCTCGCTATGCGGAGAGGATGGATTGGCCCATCGCGCCATCGCGTCGGCCATCGCTTCGCGCGCCGCCGGAATGACCGGCGTCGTCGCTGCGTGATCCAAATATATGCGGGCTTGGTCGGGCATAATTTCCATGACAGTTGCGAAAATCGTCACTGCTTCTATATAGCTCTACGAAATCCTGCAAAGCCCGAACCGTCGGGCAAAGCTCGGCACCCATCTAAGAATCGAACAATAATATGCCTGCTATTGCTATTCCCGGTCCTGAAGGCCGCCTCGAAGCCCGCTTTTCTCCGCCACCGCGCCCACGTGCACCGATTGCAATGATTTTGCATCCGCACCCCCAAGCCGGCGGAACAATGAACGACCGGATTACGCAGCAGCTGTACAAAACATTTGTAGCGCGCGGATTTGGCGTGCTGCGTTTCAACTTTCGCGGTGTTGGCCGAAGCGAAGGCGAATTTGACAATGGCATCGGCGAATTGTCTGACGCCGCATCGGCGCTCGATTGGGTGCAAAGCTTCCACCCCGAAGCGTCAACGACCTGGATCGCTGGCTTCAGCTTTGGCGCATGGATTGGCATGCAGCTTTTGATGCGTCGTCCGGAAATCCGCGGTTTCATCTCGGTATCGCCGCCTGCAAACATGTATGATTTCAGCTTTTTGGCGCCTTGCCCATCATCGGGCATCATCATTCAGGGTGTGAATGACGAAGTCGTTAATCCCAACGCCGTTCAAAAGCTGATCGATAAACTGCGCACGCAGCGCCACATCACCATTCACCATGACGAAATCCCGCGCGCGAACCATTTCTTTGAAAATGAAATGGATATGCTGATGGCGTCCGTGAACAACTATCTCGATTTCCGGTTGGACCCGAACTCACCGATTAAGTGAGTTACTGCGCTTCGGTAACAAGGCTTTTGCCTTGTTGGTCGGGGACAACCCAAATCGCAACATTGGCAAAAATAACGAGAGCGGCAGCGATCATCAGCCACATTTGCTGACTTGCGCCATCACGACTCCAACGTTTCCAAGCGCCATAGAGAAGCAGGAACGCAGAAAGCATGGCGATGGATAAAACGGCGTTTAACATTTTGCCTCTCTAAAGCCGGTGGATAAGCCACGCAATCGGGCAAATACCGCATAGCCTTTTGCCGCGCGCTGCCATAGGGGGAGCGTATTCCGACTCATGCTGCTACAGGATGTGCTATGCGTATCGCTATCGCCTCAGACCACGCTGCCCTTGCGCTGAAATCAGCGCTCGTCGAATATCTGCTGTCGGCAGGGCATGATGTGAGCGATCTCGGCCCGCATGATGAAAGCTCGGTTGACTATCCCGATTATGGCTACAAGCTTGCCGCCGCTGTTGCCGATGGCACCGCAGAACGCGGTATTGCGTTATGCGGTTCAGGCATTGGTATTTCGATGGCGGTGAACCGCAATCCCGCCGCACGCGCCGCTTTGGTGTCCGAACCATTGTCAGCACGGCTTGCCCGCGAACATAATGACGCAAATGTTATTGCCATGGGTGCGCGCCTGATTGGCATTGAAATGGCCAAGGCCTGCCTTGATGCCTTTTTAACCACCGAATTTGGCGGCGATCGCCACCAACGCCGCGT
>DBOA01000045.1 GCA_002299195.1 Sphingomonadales bacterium UBA658 | reverse complement strand
AGGCACCTGCCTTTACTTCACCGATGATAGCATCGCCCGAAACGGTTGCGGTTGCATCAAGATGCATTGGCATTGGAACAGTGATGTCCATGCCCCAGCTCAACGTGTCGCCATCGACGGTGCCATTGGCGATGTCCATTGCACCAAGGCCACCCGACATGCTGCCCGAAAAGCTGCCGCCGTCGCTATTGACGGTCAAAACGGCTTTTTGGTCACCCATTGGGCTTTTGATTGTTACGTCCCATTGACCATCAACTGCTGCCATATTCTTGCTCCTTACTTGGTTGTTTTACTTGCAGTGGTGTTAGCAGCTTCGGTTACCATTTCAATTGGCAATCCAAGTGCTTCAAGCTGTGGCTTCACCTTGGCGGCATCGCCCACGACCAGCCATGTAATTTTGGACGGATCAACCTTTGCGCGCATTTCGTCGTTCAGCGCCTTGGCGGTCAGGGCGTTATATTTGCCCGCCAGTGTTTCGGCATAATCAAATGGACGCTTGTTCAAACGATCCGACTGCATCTGCCCCAGAACCGCGGACGACTGTTCATAGCTGCCCGGCAGTTCAAGCACATTGCCCTTGATGGTCTTTTCCAGCTCTTCCGCAGTAACCGGCTTTGCACCGTTAAAGTCGTTTAACTGGTCAATCAAAACCTTGACCGATGGTCCTGTCTGATTGGTTTGGACTGGCGCAAACATATAAAATGGCACGCGGTCTTCCGCGCCATTTACTTGGCTGCGCACGCCATAAGACCAACCCTTGGTTTCGCGCAGGTCCATATTGATACGCGACAGGAAGTCACCGCCAAAAACCTCGTTCGCTGCGCGCAAGGTCAGCAAATCGTCCGATCCCTTTGCATCCAGCACGACGCCGGCAAGGACCAGCGACTGTGGCGAATTTGGCCGGTCAATCAGCAGAATCTTGGATTGCGGCGCAGGGATGGCCGCAGAGAAATTCTTCGCTGGTGCCGCGGGCGCTGTTGGCTTCCATTTGCCAAAGCGCTGCTCCAACATCGGCTTGATTTCCTTCAGCGTGGTATCGCCGACGACAAAGATTTCCGCTTTTGCCGGATGTATCCATGACTGGTGGAAATTGGCGACATCGGCACGCGTGATCGTCGCAACCGTTTCGGCATAGCCGCTACCCGTTTGCGGCCCGCCATAAGGATGTGCATTTCCGTACAGCAATGGCGGCATGCGGCGCACGGCAATGCCCTGCGGCTGGTTGTTTTCCGCCTTGATCCGCGTCAGTTGCTGAATGCGGACACGCTCCAGCTCATTGGTTGCGAAGGCCGGATTTTTAATCACATCGGCCAAAAGGTCGAGCGACAGACCCAAATTTGGCTTTACCGCACGCAGGCTTGCCACTGTCCGGTCAAGCGACGATCCAACATTGACGTCAGCGCCCAATTTCTCTTCGGTTTCCGCAAGCTTGGTCGATGTGAGGGTCTGTGTACCTTCCAACATCATCGTCGACATCATCGACGCAATACCGCGCTTGTCTGCTGGATCAGCCGCGTAGCCCGCGTTGAAACTGACCGCGACACGGACCGTTGGTACAGCGGCCCGCCGTGCGAAGAAAACCTTGATACCATTGCCAAGCGTTGTTTCCTCAACGGCCGGGAAATCCAGCGATGGCGTGCCGGTTGGCTCGGGGAATTTGCTGCGGTCCTGAAACGCAAAAGGCGCAGACACAAGCGTATCTTCGGTTCCGGGGGGCGCGTAAAAAGCAGGCGATGTCAGCGTGCCGGTGCGGCTGCCCGATCCTGCGGCCACTTCCTTATACACCTCACGCTCGCCTGGCTCGACGCGAATTTCGAGCACGGGGCGGGTAAGCCATTTTTGCATCGCCGCCTTTACAGCTTCAGGCTTTGTCGAGGCGAGACGCTCCAACTCTTTCTTGTAGAAATTCGAGTCGCCCACATAAAGCTGACCTTCGGCAAGCGCGACGGCCTTTCCGCCGAATCCGCCCACCTGTTCAAGGCCATCGATTTGCTGGGCAATATTGCTGGCGGCGACGCGCTGCACTTCCTCAGCCGTTGGACCCGTGGCGATGTAATCGGCCAATATTTCGTCCAGCCGCTTGGCAACCGCATCGGCATCGCCGCCGGGCTTCACATCCGCTTGAATGTTAATCAGGCTGCCGTGCATGAACGGGATCAGATATGCCGAAACGCCCACGACACTTTGTTCCTGACGCACAAGGATATTATCCAGACGTGAGCTGGACAGGCCACCAAGCGCGCTCATGCCAATGTACAGCGCATTTGCATCAGGGTCGGCCAATCCCGGCACCACCCAGTTGCGATAAATACGTGTGGTCGGAACCTTGTCCTTCATCACAATTTTAACCGGCTTTTCCAGCGTGGGTACAGGCGCGTTGACGGGCGCAACATCTTTGCCGCGCTTGATGCTGCCGAACCATTTTTCAACGAGCGGCTTGGCTTGCGCGGCGTTAATATCGCCCGCCAGCACGAGCACCGCATTATTTGGACCATAATGGTCAATGAACCAATTTTTCATGTCATCCAGCGACGCCGCCGACAGGTCTTCCAAGCTGCCAATGGTGTCATGATGATAAGGGTGGCCAACGGGAAACAAGGTTTCCGAACGCTTGTAATCGACCAGTCCAAATGGCTGGTTGTCGCCCTGACGCTTTTCGTTCGAAACAACGCCGATCTGGTTGTCGAGCTTTTCCTTGGAAACAGCATTGAGCAAATAGCCCATGCGGTCGCTTTCGAGGAATAACGCAGATTCCAGCGCAGTCGTCGGCACGGTCTGGAAATAGTTCGTCCGGTCGAGCCATGTCGTTCCGTTCAAGTCGGTGGCGCCGATTTTCTTGGTATATTCAAAATAGTCGCCCGGCGCGTTTTCGCTGCCGTTGAACATGATATGTTCGAACAAATGGGCATAGCCCGTTTTGCCTTTGGGCTCATTCTTTGACCCTACGCCATACCAGATGGAAACCGCGACGATCGGCGCCTTGCGGTCTTCATGCACCAACACCGTCAGGCCGTTGTCGAGCGTGAATTTCTCATGCGGAATATTCACGGCCTCCACCAGCTTTGAAACGGGTGCAGCGGTTTGCGCAAATGCGGGCGCCTGCGCGGCCAACACCGAACCAGACAACATAAGCGCGAGGGTCAATTTACGGATCATGATATGCTCCCAAAGATATTTTTACTGCCGCCAGAGATAGTGCCAAAACGGACAAACACAATCTGGCGGCTGCACATTTTCGACAAACGCCGTTCAGGGCCGATAACGGCGCTTTGCATGCTTCACGGCGTCGGCCCATTCGAAATGAACGGGCTTATATTTGCCCGCGACAAACAGCTTCATCTGGTCGGTATAATGCGGCGATTCGGGCCGCGTGGTTGCCGCACCATATGGCTGGATCGATTCCGATATAACGCCGCCATTTTTGTCCCAGCGGATCAGCATGATGTAGCTGTCACCATGCCGGACGCGGACCTTGCCATCGGCTTGGTCAGGATCCCACATCGTCGTCGCGCGCAGGGCATCGCTTCCGCCAAACATGGGCAAGTCAACATTGCCACGCCGCAGCCGCTGGATATCGCCAAGCTGCGGATCAATTCTGCCAAAGCGCTTCTTGAATTCATCGACCGCTTCCTGAAGCGTTTTGCGGGGATCGGGCATTGGCTCACCGCGCCAGTTCAGACGTGCACCAAAACGAATGATGCGTTCGGCGAATGCGTCGGCATCGCCCTTGCCATCACTTGACCAGTCCCAGCTGGCCAGAAGCTTTTGGGCCTTGGCGAGTTCCGGCGCATCTTTCAGGTCCAACGCGGCAAAGGACGCCATCCATGGCCCGACCCAGCTCTGCTTGCTGTAGGTCATGTCCATCTTGATCGCGAGCAGCTCTTCCGGTGTGATTGACGCATCCGCCGCCAGCAACTCGGTTGCGCGCAGGCCCCGGTTGGTCATGCCACGTTCGATGCCCAGATACGGCGAATAGTCCGCCGGGTTCATTTCCGAACCCGGACCAGCCGCCAGAAACGGCGTGTTATTCGCGTTCTGGACAAAGCCCGATGCTGGATCGACAATCTTAGGATAGCGGTCAAAGCCAACAGGGCCGGACCACATAGCAGCAGACGTATCGCCGGGAAGCTGCTTGGTGTAATCATAGCCCGGTTTGCGATCAGGGAAGAGCGCATTGTAGATATAGGCAACGCGGCCGGTTTTGTCGGCATAGATGAAATTGGTGGCAGGAATCCCGCCAATCGACATGGACTTGGTCCACTCATCCCAATTCGTTGCTTTGGTATTCCGGTAATATTGCTCGACGACCTTTACGCTGTCGATGCCCGCATAGCGGATGGCGAAATAGCCCTTATCATTCTTGATAACCGGACCATGTACTGATCGATACACTGTCTGTGGCACGGGCAGATTGAATGGCCCGAACTTGACGGGCAACCAGAAACGCTTTGAATTGAGCGGCAGCCATTTGCCATCATAACGATATTTATCGCCCGCATCATTCATCACCAATTTATAGACATCAATCAGGTCCGGGCGATTGACCGTGTTGGTCCAGCCAAGGTGGCGGTTATGCCCCAACAGTACGAAGGGCGACCCCGGGAACAATGCGCCTGCCATATCAAGGCCTTCGCCCGAATGGGTCACCGCCTCATACCATGCCACTTGCCCTTCATAAGGCTGGTGCGAATTGGAAATCAGCCAGGTCTTGCCATCGGCCATGCGCTTTGGCGCGAGGGCAAAGGCGTTGGACCCGTTCATTTCGGGATCGCGCCCGATTGGCGTCATGGGCGCAGCGCTCTCTTTGGGCTGCGGCTTGCCTTCGGTCAGCGCACCGATTGCGCCATCAAGGCCATAGAAAAATGGCGCGCGCAGAACAAAGCCAGTGACGATGTCCTGTCCAGTAACCGGAAATAGTTTCGACAGGCGCGCTTCGCCCGGATGCTTCGATACATAATAATTAAGCCCAGCGGCATAAGCTTCGGCCACCGCGCGTACCTCTGGCGACAATTCCATGTAGCGCTTTTCGGCGGTTTCCCGCGCGCCCAATAAGTGCATGACATAATCGACCTTCGCCCCGTCAGAGCCAGCCAACGCGCCGTAACGGCCGCGGGTCATCGCCACGACATCTTCTATCGTCGAAAAATCGTCTTCGGCGTGGGCATAGGCAAGACCATAAGCCGTGTCCGCATCGGTCGCGCCATTGATATGCGGCACGCCATATTCGTCGCGCACAATCTCGGCATCATAGGTCCGCTTGGCGGTTTCATATTCAGTCGCTGCCAGCGGTTCCCACAAGGCACCTGCGCCTGCAACCACACCGGCAAGCGCCAAAGACGCCCACAAAAATTTACGCATCATATTCTCCCCCACGACGAGACCGTGTTATTCCGGTCCGCTCTCTCAGAAGACGGGCATAACCAAGTCTTTGCGAAAGGAAAGTCCTTCCATGCGCAGCAAGGAACATGGCAGCCCGACCATCAGCGCGTCTTGTGTGGCGAAAATGCTGCACTACATTCTTCATATAAGTTGCGTTTGCCTCGCACCGGGGCAGCAACGCCAATCTAGGAAATAGCGCATGAACCTCGAGAAATTCACCGACCGGGCCAAGGGTTTTCTGCAAAGCGCGCAGACCGTGGCCATTCGTATGAGCCATCAGCGTATTGGGTCTGAGCATCTCCTCAAAGCGTTGCTGGAAGATGAACAAGGTATGGCGTCTAGCCTTATCAAGGCGGCTGGCGGCGACGCCGCGACAGCCTTGCGCGAAACCGATGCAGCGTTGGCGAAGGTGCCTGCCGTGTCCGGCGGCGGCGCGCAGCAGACGCCGGGGCTTGATAATGACGCCGTACGTGTTCTCGATTCTGCTGAACAGGTCGCGCAAAAAGCTGGCGACAGCTATGTGACCGTTGAACGGTTGTTGCTCGCGCTTGCGCTGGCCTCAACCACGACTGCAGGTAAGGCTTTGGCCAGTGCTGCCATCACAGCCGAGGGTCTGAACGCCGCGATTAACGCGCTGCGTGGTGGTCGCTCCGCAGACACCGCTGGCGCGGAAGACCGCTATGATGCGCTCAAGAAATTCGCGCGTGACCTGACGGAAGTGGCCCGAGCGGGTAAGCTTGACCCTGTCATCGGCCGTGATGAAGAAATCCGCCGCACCATTCAAATTCTTGCGCGACGCACAAAGAATAACCCTGTCCTGATCGGTGAACCCGGCGTCGGCAAAACGGCCATTGCCGAAGGACTGGCGCTGCGCATCGCCAATGGTGACGTGCCCGACAGCCTGAAAGGCCGCAAGCTCTTGTCACTCGACATGGGCGCCTTGATTGCCGGCGCGAAATATCGCGGCGAATTTGAAGAGCGGCTGAAGGGTGTGCTGGATGAGGTGAAGCAAGCCGAAGGTGACATCATCCTGTTCATTGATGAAATGCACACGCTCGTCGGCGCGGGCAAAGGCGAAGGCGCGATGGACGCGGCGAACCTCATCAAACCTGCTTTGTCGCGCGGCGAATTGCACTGCATCGGCGCGACGACGCTCGACGAATATCAAAAGCATGTCGAAAAAGACCCCGCACTGCAACGCCGGTTCCAACCCGTGTTCGTCGGTGAGCCAACGGTCGAAGATACGATTTCAATCCTGCGCGGGTTGAAAGAGAAATATGAACTGCACCATGGCGTGCGGATCACCGATGGCGCGTTGGTGAGCGCGGCGACATTATCGCACCGCTACATTGCCGACCGGTTCCTGCCCGATAAAGCCATCGACCTGATGGACGAAGCCGCGTCGCGGCTCCGCATGGAAGTGGAATCCAAGCCCGAAGAAATCGAGACGCTCGACCGGCGTATCATTCAGCTCAAAATCGAGCGTGAGGCGCTTGGCAAGGAAAGCGATGCCGCGTCAAAGGACCGTCTGGCCACGCTCGAGAATGAACTTGCCAATCTGGAGCAGCAATCATCCGAACTGACGCAACGCTGGCAGGCGGAAAAAGACAAGATTTCGGCAGAGGCGAAGATCAAGGAGCAGCTCGACACCGCGCGTATCGAGCTTGAGCAGGCGCAACGTTCGGGCGATCTCGCCAAGGCGGGCGAGCTGCAATATGGCGCAATCCCCGGCCTTGAGCGGCAATTGTCCGAAGCAGAATCCGCGGCAGGCAACGCCATGCTGCGCGAGGAAGTAACCGCGCAGGATATCGCCAGCGTTGTCAGCCGCTGGACAGGCATTCCTGTCGACAAGATGCTTGAGGGCGAGCGCGACAAGTTGCTCAATATGGAGCAACTGATTGGCGCGCGGGTGATCGGGCAGCAAGATGCCGTGGCCGCTGTATCCAAGGCCGTGCGCCGCAGCCGCGCAGGGCTTCAGGACCCGAACAGGCCGCTTGGTTCCTTCCTGTTCCTAGGGCCCACGGGCGTTGGTAAAACCGAACTGACCAAGGCGCTCGCATCATTTCTGTTCGATGACGACAATGCGATGGTCCGCATCGACATGTCCGAATTTATGGAAAAGCACAGCGTATCGCGGCTGGTCGGTGCGCCTCCGGGCTATGTCGGATATGAAGAAGGCGGTGTCCTGACCGAGGCTGTCCGGCGTCGGCCCTATCAAGTGGTGTTGTTCGACGAAGTCGAAAAAGCGCACTCCGACGTCTTCAACATCCTGCTTCAGGTACTCGACGATGGCCGCCTCACCGATGGTCAGGGCCGCACGGTGGACTTTTCAAACACGCTCATCATCCTCACCTCCAATCTGGGCAGCCAGCATCTCGCCGCGTTGGAGGATGGTCAGGATGTGAAAGAGGTCGAACCGCAAGTGATGGAAATCGTGCGGGGCCATTTCCGGCTCGAATTCCTCAACCGCCTCGACGAGGTCATTCTGTTCCACCGGCTTGGTGCCAATCACATGGCACCGATTGTCGAGATTCAGGTGCAACGCGTGCAAAAGCTGTTGAAGGATCGCAAAATCACGCTCGCTTTATCCGAAGAGGCAAAGGCGTGGCTTGGCCGCGTGGGTTACGACCCCGTATACGGCGCACGTCCGCTCAAGCGCGCTATTCAGCGATATTTGCAGGATCCTTTGGCGGATCTGCTGCTGCGCGGGGAAGTGCCCGATGGCTCCACGGTTAAGGTCGAGGAAGGGGATGGGGCGTTGAAGTTGGCGGTATGAGAGTCACGCGGCAGCTTTTGAGCTTCCCCGATTCACATCCGCCATTTCACCCGGCAAAAGCAGGATCACTGACCGCTTGGACGTGAAGTTCCATCCTCCACCAAACGGCGGGCGAGTTCATTTCCGGACTCTGTCATCTGGCGCCACTGCGCAAGCGTTTTGCAAACCTTGCCCTTTTTCACCAGTGAACCCGTCACACGAACAGTGCGGCACCGCATGGTGTTGTCGGATTTGGCTGAGGTCGCGTCCGATGCTACCGTCGAAGTGTTGCCTTGCGATGTCGATGCAGATGCTGGAGCCGCTACAGGCGCAGACACCGGCGCCTGCGCCAAAGCCGAGGTCATGATGCCAATGGTTAAGGCTGTGAATAGAATTGGTCGCATGTGAATGTTTCTCCGTTGAGAGGCGCGGTGCAAGTAACACAGGCGCTTTTCAGTGCAAGTAAAGAGGAAAAAATCAATTAACTTAATGCGTGATTTTAAAGCCTGTTGCGTCAGCCGCAGCATAATAACGGGCGATAACATTTTGTTCAGCAACGGTTAAATGGGGGTTCCACACATCAAAGATAAGAACCGCACGATTGTGCTCACTATCGTTCCACGCTTCATGTTCGATGGTATCATCAAAGGCAAAAGCCGTTCCCACTTTCCATTCGCGGGTTTCGCCCCCAACGCGGAAGCCGCATTTCTCGGGCACGATCAGCGGCAAATGCACAATCGCACGGGTATTGGTCACCCCTGTATGCGGCGGAATTCGGGTATGCGGCTTCAATATTGAGAAAAACGCGCTGGGTGCACGATCCGGAAGCGTTGTCGTCGGTAAGCTGGCCAAGGCGGCGGCTGTACGCGGGCAGCGGTCTAAGACGGCCTTGTTGGGTTGCCCATATTCCCACAAAAAGCATGCGCCCCAGGCAAGCGACTGGTCAAGCGCTGACCATTTATTTTCAGGGACACCTGAATCCATCCGAACATAAGGCCGCAAGGCATCGGCGGGATCGGCAAGCAGCGCCTCTAACTCTTGGCGTATTTCGTCTGTCGCAGCCTCAATGGCAGGCATCCATGGGAAATGATGCCTGTCGAAAAATTCGTCCGCCGGAAGGAAGGGGTAATATAAGCCGTCGCATGTGTTCACATAGGTCCGTCGGCGGCCCAGCGCCACATCGACAAATGCCTTGCTGCGGCGCAGCTCTGTTTCATCCATGGCCGCAGATAATGGCGCCAGTTCCGTGCTGACCGCGTCCGCGATCTGGAGTGTCGCTTGCGAAACAAACGCCTGCCCCCTGTGCAGTGCGGCGGCAATATCGGGAGATAGGTCTGATGCGTTCGCCGCCATTTGGAGCACGCCGCTCCAAGCGACCAGCGCCTCGGCCTTTTCGCCCGTACGTTCATGCAGTTCGGCCTTGCGGAGCCAGCCCATGAAGTCCCGGCGATCGATGCTGATTGCCGCGTCCAGCGCCTGCATTTCCCCTGTGTCGTCGCCCTGCGCGCGCCGTGCAGTGGCAACATTTTTCCAAAGCGCGCTCGACATCGTGTCATGCGTCGTTGCGGCCACGAACAGGCGCTCCGCCTCGGCAAAGCTTCCGGCTCGTAGTGCAAGCATGCCTTCGCTGTTCAGTCTGGCCGCTTCGGCCGGTGGTGCGGTCTCATTCATATGGCGAATGCTTGCCATTTACCGTTAGAAACGGCAAGGTCCATGAAGTTATGACGCA
>DBOA01000046.1 GCA_002299195.1 Sphingomonadales bacterium UBA658 | reverse complement strand
GCTCATAAAAATCCCCATGCAAAAGTCGCCGCGGCGATGAAAGCGGTAAAAGTGGCAAGCATCACGGGCAGCATCGCTTTCCAGCCTTGCCCGAGTAACAAATCAAGCCGTGACCGCATAGCGGTTGCAGTAACCGCGAACAAGAGCATCGCCTTGGATGCCAGCAGGCCATATTCGGCCACCCACTTTGGTGCGTCGACAAACGAGTTGACGGCAACCACCGCGAAGAATGCGATGATGAACCACGGCAGTTTCAACTTCGCGGCAAGGCTTTTGGATTGGCCGTTGCCCGAACCGATTGCGAGGCCAATGAGCGCCACTGCAGGAGCCAGCAAGGCCACGCGCGACAGCTTTACAATGGTGGCCGTTTCACCGGCGGATTGGGAAAAACTATAACCACCGCCCAGCGACTGCGCGACATCATGAATCGCCGCGCCCATCAGGAAACCCGCCTGACGATCCGTAAAGGCAAGCTGCGCCGCGATGAGGGGGTAAAAGGACATGGCGATAGCACTGGCGAGTGAAACCCCCACCAACGTTAGCGTGAACTGGTTCTGGTTCAGCCGCTCGCGGCCAATAACGGCGTAGATTGCCAAGGCCGCCGACGCGCCACAGATGGCTGTCGCGCCGCCTGCAAGCCAGCCTGCATAATTGCTTTGTCCAGCCATTCGCGCGCCGAACAGGCCCGCACCCATCACCAGCGCCATGATGCACACCAGCCCCAGAAAGGCGAGTGCACCCAATCCGCCAATCTGCATCGCGGTCACCTGAGTCCCGAGCAAAACGATGCCCCACCGCAAACAAGAGGTGCAGCAGAAATCGAGGCCTGGGTGGACCTTTTGCTCAGCCGATATAAAATTGAGCGCCAGACCAAGCAGAAGCCCGGCCAATATGACGGGCATGGCATAATGTTCGGAGAACCAAGTCGCTGCGACCGATGCGATACCAACGACAGCAAGACCCGGGAACAATGCGCCGATCATCAATCGTTTGCGCGGTGCCGGATTGTCCTCAGCAAGATATGTCTCGCCATACAGGTCGGCGATATAATTCGCGTTTATGTCTTGCGGTGTCATATGGCCTTCTATAGGCAGATGCATCAGAAGTTCCAGCATAAAGCAGGACTTGGGAGAGGATTCAATGGCCGACACCGAGATCGCAAAGTCCGGCGATGCCGCACGCTATATCCGCTACGGACTCATTGCCCTTTTGTTTTTCGGCACGGCGCTCAATTATCTAGACCGACAGGTTCTTGCACTTCTAAAGCCGACATTGCAGGTTGAATTTGGCTGGACCGACCGTGAATTTGGCCATTTCGGATCAGCATTTCAGATTGCCACGGCGGTCGCTCTGCTCGGCGTGGGGTGGTTCATTGACCGGTTCGGCGTGCGCTGGGGCTATGGTTTGGCCGTTGCGATTTGGAGCTTGGCGGGCATGGGGCATGCCTTTGCCAGTTCGGTCGGACAGTTTGTCGCAGCGCGCGTCACTTTGGCTGTGGCAGAGTCGGTAAACACGCCTGCGGCGATGAAATCCGCCGCCACATATTTGCCCATTCGGGAACGATCCATCGGTATTGGCGTGATAAACAGCGCGTCCAATATCGGCGCCATTCTGGCGCCGCTGACCGTGCCATGGATTGCCATCATGTATGGCTGGCGCGAGGCGTTTATTATCACTGGCGCGCTTGGCTTTGTCTGGTTGGTTTTCTGGTGGCTCGGGACAAGCAAGCTTCAGCCATTGGGTACAGCGGCGCCAACCATCGCCAATCCAGCAGACAAAGGCCCGCCATGGCGTGAGCTGTTGAAGGAGCGGCGGACATGGGCCGTGGCAGGCGCAAAGCTGCTTACGGACCTTGTCTGGTGGTTTATATTATTTTGGGCGCCAGATTTCTTTGCACGGCAATTTGGACTGGGGCAGGCCGAAATCGGCGCGCCCACGGCTATCGTATATGGGCTGGCGGCCGTTGGCGCTTTGACCAGTGGTGTATTGTTCCCCCTCCTATTGGGTAAGGGAATGACGCCCAATGCAGCGCGCAAAAGCTCCATGCTCTTTTACGCGTTGTTGATTTTACCCATTCCATTGGCCCTGCAGGCGCCAAATGAATGGATCGCAGCGCTGATCATCGGGCTCGCACTTTTCGCGCATCAGGGTTTTTCGACCAATATTTTCGGCATGACGGCGGATATTGTTCCCGCCCGTCAGGTCGGCAGCGTGATCGCAATTGGTGCTTTGGTCGGTAATTTGAGCGGCGCGGCCATGCTCGAATTCGCTGGCTGGTCGCTCGATGCAGGCCTTGGCTACACGCCGATGTTCGCAATCTGCGCAAGCGCCTATTTACTGGCGTTGCTGTGGATTCACATCATGCAGCCAAGGCTGGTTGTGGTAAATGACGCCGACTGATTAGCCGGCCTTGGCCAAGCCTTCTGCGTCCACAATTGCTTGCAGTTCGCCCGCTTCGTACATTTCCATCATGATGTCCGAACCACCAAGGAACTCGCCTTTGACGTACAGCTGCGGGATAGTTGGCCAGTCGCTGTAATCTTTGATGCCCGCACGGATTTCCATATCCTGCAAGACGTCGACGCTTTCATAAGCGACATTCAGATGATCAAGAATGGCGATCGCCTTGCTGGAAAATCCGCACTGCGGAAACAATGGTGAACCTTTCATGAAAAGGACGACATCATTGCCTGTGACGATCTCATCGATCCGTTCGTTAACGCTCATTTCAATACTCCAATAATCAGGGAATGGCTGTTGTCAGCTGAAGGGCATGTAAGACGCCGCCCATACGTCCGCCCAAGGCGTCATACACCGCCTTGTGCTGTTTTACGCGGGGCATTCCGCGAAAGCTTTCGCTGACCACGCGCGCGGCATAATGGTTTCCGTCGCCCGCAAGGTCAGTGATTTCGACGAGCGCATCGGGAAACGCGGCTTGGATCATGTCCTCAATTTCGTGCGCGAGCATGGCCATTATGCAGGCTCGATAAATTGACGGCGGGCTTCCACCATTTTTTCTTCGAGCGCAGCGCGGATCATCGCGGCATCCACGTCGATACCGGCCGATGTCAAATCGCCAAGCAGTTTACGGATAACGTCTTCGTCGCCCGCTTCTTCAAAGTCCGCCTGCACGACTGATGTCGCATATGCGGTCATTTCTTCGGGGGTCAGGCCCATTTTTTCGGCTGCCCACTGTCCCACCAGCTTGTTGCGGCGGGCGGTAATCTTGAACAATAGGTCCGCATCATGTGCGAACTTGTTTTCAAAGGCTTTTTCGCGAT
>DBOA01000194.1:4935-6604 GCA_002299195.1 Sphingomonadales bacterium UBA658 | reverse complement strand
GGCTGCCAGCACCTAGTGGCGCTAGCCCTTCCAAGTTCTCACAATGTAAGGATGACAGCCGTATAGCGCCGAACTCTCTTATATGCAAGCCTCTTGCATATACCCCGGTCAGTACCCAACTGCGTTAAGCGGATATTTGAGGAGCACTTATACATGTCGAAATTATCATTCCTAATTGGCGCGTCTTTTTTGGCAGCGGCCTGCCAGCCATCCGTGAGCGATGCAGCGCCCACCGATAGTGCATCGCAACCGTTCGATGTCACGGTGATGGCGGACTTTGAAGAGCCTTGGGCGATGACGTTCGTTCCCGGCACGCCATATGCGCTGGTGACGGAGAAGAAGGGTAAGCTGAAGCTTTGGAAAAAGGACAGCGCAACTGTCGACGTCACGGGCGTGCCCGCAGTCGCCTATGGCGGACAAGGCGGCTTGGGTGATGTCATTCTCCATCCCGACTTTGCAAATAACAAGTTCGTTTACATCAGCTTTGCTGAAGCAGGCGAAGGCGGGTTTGGCGCGGCTGTCGCGCGCGGCAAGCTCAATATTTCAGGAAACACGCCGACATTATCCGACGTTCAGGTGATCTGGCGTCAGGAACCAAAAGTTTCAGGCCAAGGCCACTTCGGACACCGTCTGGCATTTGGACCGGACGGTATGTTGTACATCAGCAGCGGTGACCGCCAGAAATTCGACCCTGCCCAAGATCTCAATCAAAATCTTGGCAAAATCGTCCGTCTAACCGATGGCGGCATGGTGCCATCGGACAATCCCTTTTACGACCAAGGCCGCGTGAAGTCGCAAATCTGGTCCTATGGCCACCGCAATCCGCTGGGCATCGCTTTTGATGCGCAAGGGCGTTTGTGGAACCAGGAAATGGGGCCTGCTGGCGGTGACGAGCTAAACCTTGTCAAGAAGGCCGCCAATTATGGCTATCCGACCGTGTCCAATGGCGATCATTATGACGGCCGCAACATCCCCGACCACGCGGCAGGCGATGGTTTTGAAGCACCGAAGCTATTCTGGAACCCTGCGATTTCACCCGGCGGCCTGATGATTTATTCGGGCAATATGTTCAAGGATTGGAAGGGCAGCGCATTTATCGGTGGCCTTGGCGCAAAAGCGTTGGTCCGCGTAAAATTGGACGGCGAGAACGCAACCAAGGCTGACCAATGGAATATGGGCGCCCGCATCCGTGAAGTCGAACAGGGTCCAGACGGCGCAATCTGGCTGCTGGAAGACGAGCGTGCCGGATCGCAGGGCCGCCTGCTGAAGCTTACGCCAAAGAAGTAAAACGTGCGGCGGCGCTTAAGGCGCCGCCGTTACAGTTCCTGTTAGGTCCGCAAGAAACGCGCGAACGCGCTTCGCATTCATACCCAGATCGCTGACCCCAACCCGGCTGACCGATCGCATATCAACAATGCTGCCCTCGCCGGTTTCTGATGGACGAACGCGCAGCACCACATCATCCTTAAACTGAAAGAACGCGCTGGTCTCGGTAGCCTCAAAGCGCCCTTCTTCAGGTAAGGACACCGCAACGTCCCAACCACGCGCTTTGGCAAGACGTTCCGCCTTGGCGATGACCATGGGAACCGGTTCATTGCTGCGTACCGAGCGAATATCGCCATAAGCTTTTTGATGCACAACCGCCCAACGTTGCAGCGGCGTGAGGCCC
>DBOA01000194.1:0-4541 GCA_002299195.1 Sphingomonadales bacterium UBA658 | reverse complement strand
CAAGGTCTGAAATGCCGGCGGGTCTGCCAAATCCGTTGAGACATCGTGGATCGCAGGCACGGTCAACGCCGCCATCAAAAACGTTCCAACCCACGCAACATATGCAAGCGCAACAACCATACCGACCCATCGACGCGCACGCGGCGGCGGGTTGATAGCTTTACGCACGCGCCAGCCTTGCACCGCGCCGATCAATATCGCGCCAAGACCCAGCAAAAATGCCCCAGCCACGCCCTTTAATCCGGACGTATATTCCCAAAATCCCCAACCGGTTCCAACGGCAGAGACAAGTCCCCAAAAGAGCGCGCCAACGCCAGCGGCTAAGACAATATAGCCCCAATAATCGACCGTCTTACGAACTGGCTCACCCAGTTGTGGAGACGCCGGAGATGCCTGCGCATTATTGGTATCCTGAGGGATTTGTTGATCGTTCACCATTTTCTCTCCTGCGCAGCATATTGTAACTGGTTGAGGCTAAACGAAGTTCCGGCCAAACGCAATTTGCCAAGATTACAGGGCAAGATCATCAATAATCGATTGGACAAATGCTGGCTGCAATGACAGGGGGCCCGCATATGTTTCGTCCAATATCCCTCTCGTGTGATTAATCATGCACGCAACGGCACTCTCGAACCTTGCCGATGGCGTTGTAGACGCGTTGCTGGATGATGCCTTTGGTCTCGACCGCCATCAACGCACCGCTTATCTGTTGCGCAAGGGCATGTCCGCCATTGGCCATTTGTCGCTCGGCATCTTGGACGGCGACGAGCTTGTCGGAAGCATTCAATGTTGGCCGATACGCATCAGCGATGCCGCATTGATATTGGTCGGCCCAGTCGCGGTCGCAAGTCACCGTCAGAATGCCGGCATTGGAACGCGGCTTATGCAGCTCATGCTCGACGCAATCCAACCGAACGATGCACCGATGGTGATGATTGGCGACCCTGAATATTATGGGCGATTTGGATTTACCGCTGAAGGCACATCGGGTTGGACTTTGCCTGGCCCTTGGGAACCGCGCCGACTTTTGCTGCGCAACCCGGCAATGCTGGCCTTGCCGGAACATGGCGCGCTTGGTCCAGCCGACTAAGCTTTGACGACCGCCCCCTTTATCCGTATCGCCAGTCCATGCCTTACGAAGCCCCTGATCTTGCGAACCTAAGTCTTTCGGACATTGCCGAGCTTGTGGCGGCACGAAAACTGCCGCCGGTTGAAAGCTGGACGCCCAGCGCGACGGGCGACAGCGAAATGCGCATCGCTGCCGATGGAAAATGGTATCATCAGGGCGGTGAGATCAAACGTCCCGCAATGGTTCGGGCTTTTTCGAGCTTGTTGTTATGTGACGCCGATGGAAAGCACTGGCTTGTCACCCCCCAACAAAAGCTGTCCATTACGGTCGATGATGCGCCCTTCATTGCGGTTGAGCTGCAAAGCGAAGGCGAAGGCAAAGATCGCACACTTGCGTTCCGATTGAACAGCGACGATCTGGTCTTTGCAGATGCCGACCACGCCATCGAAATGCGCAATGACCTGCCCTATTTGCATGTGCGCGGCGGACTTTGGGCAAAGCTTGCACGGCCCGTCTACTACGAACTAGCTAACCTTTCGCTTGCCGAGGACCCCGAAGGCGTCAGCATCTGCAGCAAAGGCGCGCAATTCAGCTTGATGGCGCCTGCATGAATTGGCGGCATCGCATACATCAGGCGCTAGACCCCGCGCTGGATATCGAGATTGAGGATGAGCGCTACTTGGGTGACACGGTTCAACATCGTGCCGCTGCCGTCCTTATCCCGATAACCGACCGCGCAGAACCGGGTGTTATTCTCACACAACGCCCCACATGGCTGCGCAGCCATGCTGGCCAAGTAGCATTTCCCGGCGGCAAGGTTGATGACAGCGACGAAAGTTCGATCTTTGCGGCACTGCGCGAAGCAGAAGAAGAGTTGAACATACCGCCAGCCCGTGTCGAGGTAATCGGCGTGGCCGACACTTATTATTCAGGCAGCGGATACAGCATTGCTCCCGTTGTTGGCATCATTCCGCCTGACCTTGAGCTTCAACCCAACCCGCAAGAGGTGGAAGACTGGTTTGAAGTCCCGCTTGCGTTTCTGCTTGATCCTGCCAATTCCATCAAGAAAGAGGCCAACTGGAATGGGCAGCAGCGAAGCTATTACGACATGCAATGGGGCGAACGGCGGATATGGGGCGTAACGGCGGGGATAATCGCCAATCTGGTGCGGCGGCTGGCATGATTGCGGCACAGCTTCCTCACGCCGAATGGCAACAGGCCGCGGGCTTACAAAAGGTGCTGGCGCTGCTGGCCGATTCTTATGGTGGCCCCCGATATGTCGGCGGCGCTGTGCGCGACACATTGTTGGGGTTGCCCGTTTCAGACGTTGATATTGCCACTACATTGTTGCCCGAAACCGTTATGGACCGATTGGAAGCGGGCGGCGTCAAAGCCGTGCCCACGGGGCTGGACCACGGCACAATTACTGCGGTCGTGGACGGCAAGAATTACGAAATCACCACATTACGCCGCGATGTCTCCACCGATGGTCGGCGCGCGACGGTGGCTTTCGCAACCGATTGGCGGGAAGACGCCGCACGGCGGGATTTCACGATCAACGCGCTATATGCTGATCCCCAAACAGGAGAGGTTTTCGATTATTTCGGTGGCCTAAGCGATCTCGAAAACGGCTGCCTGCACTTCATCGGCGACGCGACGCAGCGGATCGCCGAGGATTTCCTGCGGATATTGCGGTATTTCCGTTTTCTTGCTCGATTTGGCAGCGGTCCGGTGGATGCAGACGCAATCCATGCCTGCGCGCAAGGTGCGCATGGACTGACGGCGCTGTCACGCGAACGCATTGCGCAAGAACTCGCCCGGTTACTGTCGCTCAAAAACACAGCCGCGTCTGTCGGCCTTATGATCGACAATGGCATTTTCGCGCCATTTCTTCCCGAACTTTGCAGCGATGCCCACGACCGATTGCAGCGGCTTGTGAAAAGAGAACAGTTGCTCAATCAATCCCTCTCGCTTCCTGCCCGGTTTCTCAGCATATTGGTGACGGACCCGGTCGCGGTCGACAAAGTGGCAGCACGGCTAAAGCTGTCGAACAAAATGCGTGAAAATCTCGCCAGCCGTTTGAACGCTGGCATGCCGTCGGAAGGCAATATCCGCGCCATCGCCTATCGTTTTGATAATGACGCCGCGCGCGATGTCGCCATGTTGTTTGCGGACGACAATGCCCTACCGCAATGTCTGGCGCGCTTGGACAATTGGGATAGCCCCATCATGCACATCAAAGGCGGCGATCTGATCAAAATGGGATTGCCCGCAGGTCCGCTCGTGGCAAAAACCTTGCAAGAACTCGAAGCCATCTGGGTTGCCGAAGATTTCCCGGTTTCGGACCGCCAGTCCGAATTGGCGCTTCAGCTTGTTGAGGCCGCCATGTCAGCGGCCAAAAAGGCATAAGCCGCATCTTCGGGCAAAGGGCGCGCAAAATAAAAGCCCTGCCCAACGGAACAGCAAAGGCGGCGTCCACCGGCTCTTCAAAACTGATGCGGCTGCAAAATCCGGTCAGGCTATCGCTCAGCATTAAGCGGCGTTAAGCACAACGATTGTAAAAGATGCTAACCCCGTTCGTGGTTAGTTTTCATTAAACCTAATCGAAGCGGTTATTCCTTGGGAAACCTTGCGGCGGAAGTCGACCCGCTGCGCCGCGTGCCACGCGCCACAAGGACATATCGTTTTCCGTGCGCATCCGGCCGCTATCGCCGCCCATCGCCCAGCTGAGCCCTTCGCTCATCTTAAAGCAGACAGCATCTGCGAGGCCGCCATCCTTATAACGCTGCAAGGTAACGCCCTGCCCCTTGGCCATTTCGGGGATTTCACTGAGCGGGAAGACCACCAATTTGCGGTTGTCACCCACTACGGCAACATATTGGTCCTTCAACGTCGCTTCGTCCGTGGTCTCTGCCGGAGCAAGGCGAACCACCGAAAGCTTCGTTCCCGGTTTCAACGTGACGACGCCGCGTCCCTTGCGGGTTTCGGCGATAATGTCGCTCATCCGCGCGATAAAGCCCTTGCCCGTTGAAGCAGCGAGCAACATGCGCCCGTCTGCGACTGCGGGGAACGCTGCAACGATATCGTTTCCGGTTTCGATGTCGATCATTGTGCCAACAGGTTCACCGAAACCGCGGGCACCGGGCAGCTTATCGGCACCCAATGTGTAAAAACGGCCATTTGCTGTTGCGATCAAGATCTTGTCTGTCGTCTGCGCATGGAATGCAAAGGCGGGGCCATCGCCTTCCTTAAACTTGAAATCAGCGCGCGCAGACAGGTCCGCATGGCCCTTCATGGCTTTAATCCAGCCACGTTTTGACATGATAACCGTGACGGGTTCGCGTTCGACAAAGGCCTCGAGCGAAATCTCGCGCGCTTGCCCTGCTTCTTCCAAGCTTGTGCGGCGCCGGCCAAGTTCGGTATCTTCACCGTAATTTTTGCGCAGCGCAGTCAGGTCTTTTTTCAACCGCGT
>DBOA01000065.1 GCA_002299195.1 Sphingomonadales bacterium UBA658 | reverse complement strand
CTGATGTCCGGCCAAAATCTCGGCCACCTTGCCATTACGAATAATGACGGTGGATGGACCACGCGGCGGCGTTCCCGGCTTGTCGAGCAATTGCCCTGCATGGACGACGGTGACTTGTTCTGCCGTTTGGGCCGCAAGGGGAGAGCTCGCCAACAAAGCAGCACTCAGTGAAACAACAGCAAATATCTTCATTCGATCAAACTCCCCTATTGGCCATGCAACGCGATCCCGCTGGCGGCGGATCTTGCGGTGGCCCGGCAAAACATTGTGCAACTGCCATCCACTGATGCGCGACTTCGCCAGTGACTGCAAGCGAGGTATCGGCAATGTTGCGGCATTGGGTCACAACCTGACAAAATTCGGTGGCGCTGCCCGTAATGATACCACTGTCCGACGCCTCGCCATATTCCCAAATCGTTCCTGACGGCGCAGTAAGGTGAAGCTGCGGCATTGGCCCCGGTGGGTCTTGGCGCCGGTTTTTCCACGTAAAGCCCCATGTATTGACGCCCAATCGGACGATATTGCCGATGCTGTCCGTATCCTGACGCGCGACGCCCAGGACATCATAAACTGCCTGTGCGTGCGCCCATGTCTCCATGAGACGCGCGGTTATGGAGCTAAGCGCACTCATATCCGGCCCGACCCATTTCAGCCGCAGTTTCGGATCGGCGTCGGCAAAAGCTGCAGCCACGGCCTCAGTCCGGTCCAGCCATGCTTGCAGCAAAGCCTGTCCGGATAGTCCGTCCAAATAGGACGCCTCAAAAGCAGGTAGTTTTCCGCCCCGGACTCCCTCCATCATCGCGGTGACAAATGCACCAAATGCCGCCTCATCATGCAACGACAGGTCCACCGCAATATTCCAGACATGCAAATGCCGGATGATGTTGTTGATCGTCCATCCCTTAAACTGCGTCTGCGTTTCGAAATCAGAATCGGACACCGCAGCAAGAAGCCCTGCCAATGCTCTGCTCTCTTCCAAAAAGTCCGTTGCCTGCTGCATAACCATCACCCCATAAATCCGAATAAATGCCCCGCCACTTTGCGCATCTGGATCTCCTCTGCACCTTCGGTAATGCGGTAGCGCCGATGGTGTCGGTAAATATGCTCGAACGGCTTATGGCGTGAGTAACCAATTCCGCCATGCACCTGCATCGCGAAATCCGCAGCGTTGCAGACCAACCGATTTGCCTTGTAATTACACATGCTTACTTTGTCCGATAACCGCACCGCGACTTCAGGCTTGGTCATGCTGTCCATTTCGGCGGCGGTTTTGTAAATCAACAGGCGTAGCATCTCCGCGTCGGTTTGCATTTCGACCAAGGGGAACTGAATGGCCTGATTTACCGCAAGAGGTTTGCCAAATGGCTTACGCTCACGTGCATATTTCACCGCTTCATCGATGCAATATTGGGCCGCGCCGAGCGAACTTGCCGCTTGGCGAATGCGGTTCTCGTGCACAAAATGCTGCGCAACAGCCAAGCCATTGTCCAATTCGCCAAGGATGGCGCTCTCCGGCACCCAGACATCGTTATATTTAACCTTCGGGTGGTCAGTGGGCATATTGAACGTCCACATATATTCGCCAATTTCAAATCCCGGAGCGTCCGTTGGGACGACAAAGCAGGTAATGCCGCGCGCTTTGCCATCTTCACCGCTGGTGCGCGCGAAGGTCATCACATGTGATGTATAGGGCAGCCCGGTCGTCCACATCTTGTTGCCATTGATGCGATAGCCTGCAACGCCGTCGCGCATTTCAGGCACGGCGCGCGTATCCATATGCGTCGCGTCAGAACCATGATCTTCTTCGGTCAGGCCGAAGCTCCAACCCATTTTGCCCTCGAGCATCGGCGGAATAAACGCGGCCTTTTGCTGCGGCGTTCCAAAATCACGCAGCATCAAAACCTGCACGAGATTGCCAACAATGCTGCTTTCGTTCTGCAGGTCATTATGCAGCCCTAACCCCTTGTGCGCCAGATGGTGCCGGATGACCGCCATCGCCAGATTAGACCCATTTTTCCCGCCAAATTCTTCCGGGATCGCAAAGCGATAGTGCCCAGCTTTGTCCGCCACCTGCCGCATTTCGGCAAGTAATGCCCACCAATCGGCACGCGGATGGCCGTCATTATCCCAATCGGTCCGGGCATTTTCGCGGCGGTGGTCAAAGAAACGTATATTGTCGTCGCGCGCTTCAATCGGTTTAATCTCCCGATCAATGAACGCATCAAGTTCGGCCAAATAGTCGGTAATCTCTGTGGGAATTTCGAAGAGCATTAGATTGTCCATTTTTTTCTGGCCGCGGCCAAGCCTGAATATTTGGGTTGGTCAGCCGCCAGTTTGGCGAGCGATTGCGCTTCTAATTGCGCCAGCAGCCCCGGGGTATTGAGCGATTGTCGGCCCGCCAACAATGCATCGGAAAGCGACTTATCATGCACATGTAATGGCGCAGTCGCTTCGCGCTGTAACATGCCCAGTGCGTTCACCGCGACGGCAGCCATGAAACGGTCACGTCCCTTAGCCTGTGGTTTGATATCAGTCTCAATCCAACGCGCGAGCGCCTCCAGCATTTCTGTTGCGGATGGTTCCCCGAGCCGACGAGGCGCTGCAGGCGACGGCAGCGTAATTGGGCTACGTTCGGCTTCCGGCGCATCCTCTTCCAATAGCATCAGCAAATCAATTTCGGTTTCCGAAGTCCGCCGTCCAATGACGGCACGCTCTAAGCCTTCATCGAGACCACTGCGCCAGATATCGGCCATTTGCAGGCAGCAGACGCCCCACCACAATGTCGAATAGATAAGCCACCAACGGAAGCGTTCTGGTTCGACCGATTTACCGCTCACGCCTTCATAGGCGGCAAAGAATTCATCCAACGGGCCAATGCCAAATGCGGGCCGGTCAATATATCCGAACCGCCAGCTGTTAATGCAGCCAAAGGCGAGATCCTGATGCCGGTCCCCCAGATGCGCCAATTCCCAGTCGAGAACAGCCGCGAGCCCATCAGCATCCACCATGATATTGCCCATGCGAAAATCGCCATGAAGCAAGACGGCGGGAACCCGCGACGGCAAATGGTCCTCAAGCCATTTAAACGCGAGCGCCATCACGGGGCGATCCCCGCCAAAGGTGATGAACCGTCCCCGTAACTCGGCCAGCAAGCTTTCCGCGCTGGTTTCAGGCAACTGCGGCAGCGTGTCAGACCGCACCGCATGGATTGCCGCGAGCTCGCGGGCGAAATCATTCAACAATCCCGGCGGAGCGTTCGGCAAGATTTTTACAGGGTTAACCTCTGCCTCCACACGGCGCATCACATAGCCGGTTCCGAGCTTATCAGCAGCGGTCACCTCACCCATTATTTCTGGCGCCTTCACCCCTGCCGCAAAGGCCGCACGAACGACAGCCGCCTCCACGTCATGGCCATAGGTTCGGCCGGCCATCATGTCCGCCGATGGCGACCGCCGCAGCACATATCCCTGCCCTGCATAATCAAACGACCAGCTTTCCATGTTGGCGCCGCCTGTCAGCCGGACCAGGTTTTCAACGTCAGCGGTTCCCCCGAACACCCGCCGGGCAAAGGCCGTGACCAATAAGGCGATGTCGTCGCTCAAACGGGTTGCCTCTGCCAATATGCAAATATGCCGTTCTGTAACTGCCGGATATGCGCTTGCGCCTGTGGTCCGGTCCATTCGCCCTGATAGTCGGTGCGCCCGGTCCACCACCCTTGCCCCGGCAAGCCGTCGCCTTCACGCACCACGAGAACGGCAAGCGCAGGCCGCCCTTCGGCAAGTGTTATCTGGTCAATCTTATCCAACGTCTTGCAGACCGCGCGCATCTTTGGCCGTGTAAACCGGAAACCAAGGTTGAGCAGCAACTCAGAATAGCTGATTGC
>DBOA01000215.1 GCA_002299195.1 Sphingomonadales bacterium UBA658 | reverse complement strand
AAGGCGATGTCGAGTGTGTCCATGGCGGTCTCGTAAAATATCCTTCAGATCGCGTCTATGTCGTTATCCATTGAGGTTTGAAGCGCGCGCCATTCTGGCGACTCTGTTCCCATCGATGACGTTTAATGCGGCACCGCCCTCAAATGCGGTCTGCGATAACAGCGACGAGCGATTGGATCCCCAGCGCATCATCATGGTCGAACCGACCGCGCGAGGGGCTGTCGAGGTCAACCACCGCGATCACTTGGCCATTGCGCATCACGGGCACAACAAGTTCGGACGCGCTGTTGGCGTCGCATGCGATATGCCCGGGAAAGGCGTGCACATCTTCGACCAATTGCGTCTCGCCCGTTTGCGCCGCAGCGCCGCATACGCCGCGGCCAAAGGGAATGCGGATACAGGCTGCCTTGCCCTGAAACGGGCCAAGAACGAGCTCCCCGTCCACGACGCGGTAAAAGCCTGTCCAATTCACATCGGGCAGGAACTCCCAAAGTAGAGCGGCGATGTTCGACATGTTGGCAACGCCGTCACTCTCTCCACTGGTCAATGCATCGGCGGACTTAACCAGTTCGCGGTACATGTCCGATTTCGCGGCGTTCGTATCAATTGCAAATTCGTACATATATCCATCCTATCAGTCGAAGCTGACCTTGCCACGGTTTTTCTTGACCGTTGACCGGCCCTTTTTGGCATCCACGCGCCGTGCCTTTGCGGCCTTGCTGGGCTTTGTCGCGACGCGGCGTGCCTGCCGAATGTGCGCGCGGTCGATGAGTTCGATCACGCGGGCGCGGGCATCGGCGCGGTTGGCTTCGCGTGTTCTGTGGCTGCGGGCGGTGACGATCAATTCACCGTTTATCGTCATCTTGCTGCCCGCCAATATCTTCAACTGCCGGAAAGCATAAGGCTGCAAACCCAGCGCAAAGACATCAACGCGCAACTGGCACGCGGTTGCGACTTTGTTGACATTCTGCCCACCCGGCCCGGTGGAGGCCAGGAAGGTTTCTTCAAGCAAGTCTTCGGGAAGGTCAAACGCCATGGCCTGCCCATAGCGCGTCAGACTATGCGCTGTCGACCATCACCAGTTCAGCATCCTCAATGGCTTCAATGTGCAACACACCAGCGCCTTTGATCGCGATACCGTCGCGTGCACCATATTCAACACCGGCAATACGGACGCGGCCCGTTGCCGGAACCAGATAGGCATGGTTGCCTTCGGCCAATTCATATTCCGCCGACGCCCCCGCACTGACGGTTGCGCCAAGCACGCGGGCGTCGGCGTTAATGGTAAGCGCGCCGTCTTCGCCATAGCCGCTGGCCAGCACATTGAATGCGCCCGAACGATCCCCTTTGGGAAATTGCCTCTGGTCCCACGCAGGCGGGACATTGCGGTCGCGGGGCAGGACCCAAATCTGGAACAGACGGCACAGGCCGTCCTCCAGATTATATTCGCTATGCGTGACGCCCGTGCCCGCGGACATGACCTGGACGTCGCCAGCCTCAGTCCGGCCAACATTGCCCATGCTGTCCTTATGCGTGATCGCGCCTTCGCGGACATAGGTGATGATTTCCATATTGTCGTGCGCATGCGGCGCAAAGCCGGATTGCGCGGCGATCTCATCATCGTTCCAAACGCGAATGGCACCCCAGCTCATCCTTGAAGGGTCGTAATAATCCGAAAAGCTAAAGTGAAAATTGGGCTTCAGCCAGCCATGATCGCGCTTGCCCAGCGATGCAAAAGGGCGTGCCTCGATATGTAGGCCGTTGGATATGCTTGTGTCCGTCATGCAAAATACCCGCATCGGCGGGGAAATGAACCGCCGGAATATGCCAAAGGTAATGTCGATGCGGGCGCGTTCAAGTGTCCCTTAATCCGCATATGCTGTACAAAGTCACCGCAAAGTTAACCTCCTGTTGTCCATGATTTTGCACATTTGGACATCCGGAGGGCAATTTGGGCAAAATTTTACAAATTATTTTTGCTGGGTCACAGGGCTCTCAAACCCGCAGAAAACGTCATTATTTGTGAACTAAAATTCGGAGGATCGCCCGAAACCCCAGCATTAACGCCAAATTAACCTTTTTAGTTCATTTTTCTTATGGTTAATAAAGTCCGTCGCATCACCCGGGTCGCGGGTGCTGCTTTGAGGGTGCAAGGGTTTCAAAGAGGGGTTTGCCCAATGCGTGTGCTTTTGATTGAAGACGAACCAACTACGGCCAAGGCCATCGAGATGATGCTCGCGACCGAAGGGTTCAATGTCTACACCACCGATTTGGGTGAAGAGGGCCTCGATCTGGGTAAGTTGTATGATTATGACATCATATTGCTCGACCTGAACCTGCCCGATATGCACGGTTATGATGTTCTGAAAAAGCTGCGTGTGGCCAAGGTGCAGACCCCCGTGCTCATCCTTTCGGGCATTAGCGAAATGGATTCAAAGGTTCGCTCGTTCGGCTTTGGTGCTGATGATTATGTGACCAAGCCATTCCATCGCGATGAACTTGTTGCCCGTATTCACGCCGTTGTCCGCCGTTCAAAGGGCCATTCGCAGTCGGTTATCCGTACAGGCAAGCTTGGGGTGAACCTTGATGCCAAGATCGTTGAAGTCGACGGCAGCCGTGTGCACCTGACCGGCAAAGAATATGCGATGCTTGAGCTGCTTTCGTTGCGCAAGGGCACCGCGCTGACCAAGGAAATGTTCCTAAATCACCTTTATGGCGGCATGGACGAGCCCGAACTCAAAATTATCGACGTTTTTATCTTCAAGCTGCGCAAGAAACTCGCGCTAGCATGTGGCGGTGAAAATTACATCGAAACCGTTTGGGGCCGTGGCTATGTGCTGCGCGACCTCGACGACATGGAAGAGCCGCTCGTCGCCTGACCCTAAAGCATATTGCACCAACGCAATAAAAGGGCGTGATCGTAAAGGTCGCGCCCTTTTGTTTTGCAGATGGGCTTATCGGCGGGGTGGCAACCCGGCAAAGGTGATGATGCTCTCGCCGCCGGACGCGCTGACCGAGCTGACGCCGACGAAATGATCGTCCACAATCAAGCCTTCAAGCACAGTTTCGGTGCCTTGTACGTCGCGGACGAAAACCCAATCCTGCGCGTCTGCACGGCGTTGGTAAATGCGGTAGCGCTGCGCGCCCGGCGCTGCGTCCCATTTGACGGTCGTGTTAGAGGTTACTGCGCCACCTAAAGTCGCCGAAGCGGGAGCAGGGGGCGCGACCGAAAGCGCATTTGCGGTAAAGACGTTCAACATCGTGACCTTGGCCAGATAGTCGAAATCCATGTTGTCGACGGTGTCACCATATTCAATGCCGTTTTCGGTGCGCACATCCTGATGCTGGTGGTGATAACTTTCGACCCCAACGGTGAAGCGGATTGCGGGGAAACCGAGATCCAGCGAGGGCAGGTGATCGCCGCCGCGCGCAAAGCGGTCGGGGCGGCGGACCCCGAATACGTCCAACGTCACATCGGGATATACCTTCGCTCCGATATTGTCGGCATAGCGCATCAACGAACGGCTTGGGCCGTCGTCTTCGCCGCCGCTGTTGCGGCGCGCCATTTGGCCGGACAAATCTTCGGATGCACGGATGCCTTCGCTGAAGACCCGCACGACATTTTTGACGATACGCCCGTCGGTGCCAAGCGTGCCGCCGACAATGTCATTGTTCAACATCGCGCTAACTTTCCAGCCGCGTTCTTTGGCGGTTTCCGCAAGCAACCGACCACCCATCAGGCCCTGTTCTTCGCCCGACAGAAGCGCAAAGACTATGGTCGCGTCGCCCTGGGGTTCTTTCGACATCAATCGCGCGGCTTCGATAACGAGCGCGCTACCCGATCCATCGTCGTTCGCGCCGGGTGCGTCTTTGGTGAAGTCCATCACGTCGGACACGCGGCTATCGATATGGCCAGCGATAATGATGACATGGTTCCAGCCCATTTTACCGGGCTTGATCGCAAGGACATCAACGATGTTCACGCCATTGGGAATGCGTGGGCCGGACATATTCCGCTCAAGCAATTCGGTCGTCAGGCAGCCTTTGCAGGCCTTGGAAATCTTCTCAAACTCGCTTTGTGCCCAGCGCCGTGCCGCGCCAATGCCGCGCTTTGGATCGGTAGCCGATGACAATGTATGCCGCGTGCCGAAGCTCACCAGTTTTTCAACGTCAGCCTTTAGGCGTTCCGGGCTTGGACCATCATGCGCGGCGGCTGGTGCAGCGATGCTCAGCGTAAGCAAACCGGCCAATAAAGGTAGTTTTTTCATTATCGTTCCTGTCCTATCCCGTCCGGCGCATGATAAGCGTGTTTAGCACTCAACGGCAAAGCTTAGTCCGGCATATTTCTGCAACCGGTCAACCAGCGTTTCACCCAGCGCCGCGCCCGGCGTGGTGACACCGCCTGCACCCTGATTTTCGCTCAAGGCAATGGCCGTTTCGCTGATCATCTTGCTGGTCGAACCATAGCCCGGGTCGCGGTCGCCCTTCACGCTAAGCTTCGCGGTCCGGCCATCGGGATATTCGGCGATGAACAGCACATCATAAAAACCGGTGTCGCGCTCTTCTTTGGTGGGGCCTTCGCCGGGCTTGGGATCATTGTCGCCACCCATCATCGGCGTCGACGCGACATGCTTGGCCATCGCCTCGCCCTGTTCGCCTGGACCGGTCAGCATCATTTCGTCATAGACAAAATCCGCGCCAAAGGCTTGGCCAAGCAAGGCGTTGGTGCGGTGTACATTTTTGGTGTTGATCGGCGCCATGACGAAGCTTGTGGCCCAACTGCCGATGCTTTCGTCATATTCTGGCTTGTTGCCTGCTGGCTGCGCCGGACCTTCAAATCCGCCGGCTAGGCTGAACGGGTTTGTCAGATATCCGATGACTGCAGGATCTTTTGAAGCCGCAGCCATCGTCGCCTTCATGCTGGCCGCTGTACCGCCCGAAAAGGTGCCCTTCATCGCACGGACGCGGCCCTTTACGCGTGGCGCTGGTGCGCCAAAGGTTTC
>DBOA01000019.1 GCA_002299195.1 Sphingomonadales bacterium UBA658 | reverse complement strand
AAACGGTCGCTGGTGTCATAATCGGTCGACACGGTTTCCGGATTGCAGTTGACCATGATGGTTTCATAGCCCGCATCCGCCAATGCAAAGCAGGCATGGACGCAGCAATAATCGAACTCAATCCCCTGCCCGATACGGTTCGGACCACCGCCAAGGATAACGACCTTCTCACGATCCGTGGGCTGGCTCTCGCATTCCGGCGTGCCGAAGCTTGGGGCCTCATAGGTCGAATACATATAAGGCGTCTTGGCCTCAAACTCCGCGGCGCAGGTGTCGATGCGTTTGAACACGGGACGCACGCCCAATTTGTGGCGCAGCGCGCGCACTTCATCTTCTGTCACTGCGCCAGCAATCGCGCGCGCAGCCTGCATGGCGATGCCGGAGCCACGGCGGACTGCGGTTTCCATACCCGGACGGATATTGACCGATTCCAGCGCCAGATAGGCCAGCCGCTTGTCCGAAAAGCCCATGGCTTTCAGACGGCGAAGCGCCTCGGCACTATTGGGCAAACCGTTCGTCTTGACGTCATTTTCGGCGGCAACGATTTCTTCCAGCCGTTCAAGGAACCACGGATCGAACTTCGCAATCGCGTGAATTTCGGCAACGCTCATGCCCTCGCGCAGTGCTTGCGCCGCGACCAACAGCCGGTCTGGCGTTGCACGGCTCAATTCGGCAGAAAGCTGATCTTTCGATGCACCCTTCAGCGCGTCGACATAATTGAAACCCGAAAGACCGGTTTCCAGTCCACGAAGCGCCTTTTGCAGGCTTTCGTGAATGTTGCGGCCAATCGCCATCACTTCGCCCACAGACTTCATCGCCGTGTGCAACAATGGTTCGGCGCCCTTGAACTTTTCAAAGGCAAAGCGCGGGATTTTGGTGACGACATAATCAATCGTAGGTTCGAACGACGCTGGTGTTGCGCCGGTAATGTCGTTGGTGATTTCGTCGAGCGTGAAACCGACCGCCAATTTCGCCGCAACCTTGGCAATCGGGAAGCCGGTGGCTTTCGATGCAAGCGCCGACGAACGCGATACGCGCGGGTTCATTTCAATAACAATCAGGCGCCCATCCTTCGGATTGACTGCGAACTGTACGTTGGAACCACCTGTTTCTACACCGATTTCGCGCAAGCACGCGATGCTCGCGTTGCGCATGATCTGATATTCTTTGTCGGTCAGCGTCAGCGCTGGCGCAACCGTGATGGAATCGCCGGTGTGCACGCCCATCGGGTCGATATTCTCAATCGAGCAGATGATGATGGCATTGTCGGCGCGGTCACGCACGACTTCCATCTCATATTCTTTCCAACCGAGCAGCGATTCTTCAATCAGCACTTCGGTGGTTGGCGATGCATCAAGGCCGCCGGTGACGATCTTAATGAATTCGTCGCGGTTGTACGCAATCCCGCCGCCGGTGCCGCCCATGGTGAAGCTTGGGCGAACGATCGATGGCAGGCCCGTGCGCTCAAGCACCTCGAGCGCTTCTTCCATCGAATGCGCGATGCCCGACCGCGCCGATTCCAGACCGATTTTGGTCATCGCGTCGCGGAACTTGATCCGGTCCTCAGCCTTGTCGATCGCTTCGGCATCGGCACCGATCATCTCAACGCCATATTTCGCGAGCGTGCCGTCGTTGAACAAAGCCAAAGCAACATTCAACGCCGTCTGCCCACCCATTGTCGGCAACACCGCGTCGGGGCGTTCTTTCTCAATAATCTTGGCAACGATTTCGGGCGTGATCGGCTCGACATAGGTCGCGTCGGCCATATCCGGATCAGTCATGATCGTCGCTGGGTTCGAATTGACGAGGATGATGCGATAGCCCTCTTCGCGCAACGCCTTGCACGCCTGCGTCCCCGAATAATCAAACTCGCACGCCTGCCCAATGATGATGGGGCCAGCGCCGATGATGAGGATCGATTTTATGTCAGTACGTTTGGGCATTTAATTCATATTTCCAAAGGCCCCAGCCGCACTTTCATGAATACGACAGAGTGTAGAGGAGGTCAGTGCGCAGCACATGGGATAGAGGGCCGGCATTAGGCTATTCACCCCATCATCCCCGCAAATTTTTCGAACAGATAATGGCTGTCCTGCGGGCCGGGTGAGGCTTCTGGGTGATATTGCACCGAAAACGCTGGCTGGTCGGCAAGTTCAAATCCGCAATTGCTGCCGTCGAACAGGCTGATATGTGTCGCCTTCGCGTTGGAGGGCAAGGTGTCTGCATCCACGGCAAAGCCATGGTTCATGCTGGTAATTTCGACCGCACCGTCGCTCAGGCGCTTGACGGGATGGTTCGCGCCACGGTGGCCCTGATGCATCTTCTCGGTCTTCGCGCCGACCGCGAGGCCAAGCATCTGATGTCCAAGGCAAATGCCGAACAAAGGCTTTTTGGTGTCCAGCCACTGCTTGATCACCGGAACGGCATATACGCCAGTCGCGGCGGGGTCGCCGGGACCGTTCGACAGGAACAGACCGTCGGGCGCATGGGCCATGATTTCGTCGAACGTTGCGGTCGCGCTCACGATCGTGACGTCGCAACCGACATCAACCAAATTGCGCAGGATATTGTGCTTTATACCATAATCGATGGCGACGACTTTTTTGCTGCCCTTGGCAGGTTCGGCATAGCCCGAACCCAGCTTCCAAAGCCCCTGATCCCAACCATAAGTCTGCAACGTCGTTACATCCTTGGCGAGATCCATGCCTTCCAAGCCAGCCCATGCCTTTGCGCGTGCGAGCAATGCAGGCACGTCGAAATCGCCGTTCGCCGAATGCGCGATCACGGCGTTCGGCGCGCCGGCTACACGGATAAGCCGCGTCAGTGCGCGGGTATCAACGCCCGAGATGCCGATACGGCCGTTGGCTTTCATCCACGCATCAAAATGCTGCGTGCTGCGGAAATTGGATGGGTCTGTCACATCCTGACGCACAATCGCGCCAAGGGCATGCGGGTTCAGTGCCTCGACATCTTCGGGGTTGGTGCCAACATTGCCAATATGCGGGAAGGTGAAGTTGATGATCTGCCCCGCATAAGACGGGTCGGTCATGACTTCCTGATATCCGGTCATTGCGGTGTTAAAGCAAACTTCGCCAACCGCTTGACCTTCTGCGCCAAAGCCCTTGCCCCAGATGACTTCCCCGGACGCCAGAACCAATACCCCCGTCGCTCCAGAAGGCGCGCGCGAAGAAATGGGGTCGGCCATGATGGGGTCGCTCCTGTGAGACGGATTACAGCAATGTCGCTAAGGGATTGCGCCTAGAGACGGCGGGGGGATGCGTCAATCTGGAAATCGACAAAGCTGTGGAATATGTCATTTTAACTTTGCGCCCTCTGCGCCTCTGCGTGCAAAAAAGGATTTACGCAGAGGCGCAGAGGACGCAGACATTGTTTGCGCAGGCGTGTCGGCTTAAGGCCATGCGCATAACGTTGTTTGAAATGAGATTATAATGATTCGTGATACCATCAAGGCTGCCCAAATTACCGCGATGAAGGCTGGCGAAAAAGACCGGCTCGCCGCCGTTCGCCTTATCCTTGCCAAAATCAAAGACCGCGATATCGAACTGCGCACCGCATCGCAGCAGCCCGACGATGACGCGATGGTGGTTGAGGTCATGCAGAAAATGA
>DBOA01000139.1 GCA_002299195.1 Sphingomonadales bacterium UBA658 | reverse complement strand
TAATGCGGCGCGTGACGCAGCGACGTCGGCTTCATCAATAACCACAGGCGCGGTTGGCTTTGCGCCACATGGGTCGCCATCGACCGCGCGGGGATAGACAATCTCTTTCGATATTGCCCAATTTTCATCGCTCCACAGCCGCGCATTGCCTTGTTTGACAGCTGCTTTCTCCGCGGGCGAAAACGCGCGCACAATCGCTGGCGCAGCAGACAGCGCGCGGTCGGCCAGCAAGCCATCCCACACCATATGCAAATTATATCCCCGCATATTGCCATATATGACCTTTAGGTCATTGCCGCCGCGGTCCGCACGGTCACCGGCGTGCAATGGCTGGTGAATGTCACCCACAAAATGCACGAGAAAGGCCAGTGCCTGCAAACGGAGATGCGCGGGCAGCGCCTTGTTCGACAGCAACGCAAAGTTGCGGTCAATTTGCGCCGACACGCAGTTTCCGTCGGCGCACGCGCTTTTCAGATCGAACGGCTTGCAAATATCGACATTCTGATAATGCCAGCTGTTGGTGTAGCCCCAGCGCGCACGATCGCCCTTGATGCAATCCGCCCAGACGCTGACGTCGCCGATATTGCGCATCGCGCATTTGGGCGTGCCGAGCATCGGCGCTGCACGCAACAGACGTTGCATATTTGCGCGCGCATTGGGTGACATATTGGCCTGCGCAATGTGCGCCACGGTTTCATGCCCATATTCCCAATAGGCCTGGGCAGGAGCAAGCGGCGCGACAAGGACGAGAAGAGCGATAAGCAAGCGTTTCATGTGCGCGCCATAATTTGTAACGGCGTGTAAATCAAAGCAACAATCGCGCGTGGTACGTATAGGATGGTGATTGCGGGAATATTCGAAGCCGCCTATATCCCCCCAATGTCTTCCATTCGCCCTTGGCGCGATATCGCGCGTCGTCACTCCCGCCAAATCATGGTGGGTAATGTCCCTGTTGGTGGAAATGCCCCGATTGCGGTGCAAACGATGACCAACACGCTGACCAGCGATGCCGCCGCGACCATCGCCCAAATCCGCCGCTGTGAAGATGCCGGGGTCGATATCATTCGCGTGTCCTGCCCTGATGTCGAAAGCACCGCTGCGCTGAAACAGATTGTGCGCGCCGCCAATGTGCCCATCGTCGCCGACATTCATTTCCATTATAAACGCGCGCTTGAGGCGGCGGACGCTGGTGCCGCGTGCCTGCGGATTAACCCGGGCAATATCGGCTCGTCCGAGCGCGTGAAAGAAGTCGTCAACGCCGCCAAGGCCAATGGCTGCGCGATCCGTATCGGAGTGAACGCCGGATCCTTGGAAAAGGACCTGCTTGAAAAATATGGCGAGCCCTGTCCCGAAGCGCTGATCGAAAGCGCGCTTGACCATATCAAGCTGCTGCAGGACCATGATTTCCACGAATATAAGGTCGCGGTGAAGGCGTCCGACGTGTTCCTTGCTGTTGCGGCCTATATGGGGCTGGCCGAGGCGGTGGATTGTCCGCTGCACCTTGGCATTACCGAAGCGGGCGGATTGATCGGCGGCACCGTCAAATCATCGATCGGCATGGGCAATATGCTTTGGGCCGGAATTGGCGATACCATCCGCGTCAGCCTGTCTGCAGAACCCGAAGAGGAAGTTCGTGTCGGCTATGAAATCCTCAAAGCATTGGGCTTGCGCACACGCGGCGTCCGCGTGGTCAGCTGCCCCAGCTGCGCCCGCCAAGGTTTCGACGTCATCCGCACCGTGCAAAAGCTGGAAGACGCGCTGAGCCATATCAAGACGCCCATGTCGCTCTCCGTGCTTGGCTGCGTCGTCAACGGGCCCGGCGAAGCGCGCGAAACAGATATTGGCATCACTGGCGGCGGCAATGGCAAGCACATGGTCTATCTGTCGGGCGTGACCGATCACCATGTCGAAAATGACGATATGGTCAGCCACATCGTCAAATTGGTCGAAGCCAAAGCGGCCGAGATCGACGCCGGCACCAGCGTCAGCATGGATACGTTGCACGGGAAAGCTGCTTGAGCCTCTCCATTCGCGCGGCAACGCCAGCCGACATTTCGCTCATTGGGCAATTCATTCGCGACCTCGCGGAATATGAAAAGCTTGCCCATGAAGTGCGTTTTGATGAGGCGGTGATGGCGCAAAAGCTGTTTGGACCGCGCCCTTATGCTGAGGTGTTGATCGGCGAGATTGACGGCACGCCGCAGGGTTTTGCCTTGTTCTTCCACAATTTTTCGACCTTTGAAGGGCGTCCGGGGATTTATCTGGAGGATTTGTTCGTCCGGCCCGATGCGCGTGGGTCGGGGCTTGGCAAGGCATTGCTGGGTAAGCTTGCGGCGCTGGCGGTGGAGCGCGATTGCGCGCGGCTCGAATGGTCTGTGCTCGATTGGAACACGCCCGCGATTGATTTTTACAAGGCGCTTGGCGCACGTCCGATGGACGAATGGACGGTGTACCGGGTCGATGGCGATGCCCTGACCGGCCTTGCGGCGCATAGCATTTAGCCATGGCTGAATTGCACCCGCGCCCCTTTATCCCATTCATGGTGGCGGCGGCGGGTGTCGGCACATTTTCGCTGATGGACGCAGCGATGAAGGATCTGGCGCTCTCCATCGGCGCGTATAATGCGGTGATGTGGCGCAACACCGTCGGTGCGTTGTTGATGGGCGTTTTGTTCGTCGGCACGCGGCAAAAATGGCCGCCCGTATATCTGCTGAAAATCCATTTGTGGCGCAGCATCGTCGTCGCGGTGATGGCGGTCAGCTTTTTCTGGTCGCTCACGAAATTGCCCTTGGCCGAAGCCATTGGCCTCAGCTTCATCGCGCCGGTCATTGCGCTATATCTTGCCGCCGTGATGTTGAAAGAAACCATTGGGAAAGAGGCGATCTGGGCATCGCTGGCGGGTTTGGGCGGCGTGGTCATCATTCTTGCGGGTCGGTTGAGCGGACATTATACGATGGGCCATGTCTGGGGCGCTGCTGCGGTTTTATTTTCGGCGGTGGTGTTTGCCTATAACCTCATCCTCGCGCGGCAGCAGGCGCAGGTCGCTGGCCCAATCGAGATCGCCTTTTTCCAAAATCTGTTTGTCGCGTTAACGCTTGGCCTTGTCGCGCCATGGTTTTTGCAGCCCATCGGCATGTCTGATGCCCCAATGGTCGGCGCATCTGCTGCGCTGGCGGTTATCTCGCTGCTCCTATTAAGCTGGGCTTATGCACGTGCGGAGGCGCAGATTTTGATTCCGGTTGAATATACCGCCTTTGTCTGGGCCGCGTTTTTCGGCTGGCTGTTTTTCGCGGAACCCATAACCTGGCCTGTGCTTTTGGGCACGGCCTTGATCGTGGGCGGAAGCCTGATTGTGGCGCGGGCAAAACCCGTGCCGGTCAATCAGGTGGAGGTTGCGACGGTTTAGGGGGTTGGTTCGCTCCGAAGGTTTCTTTTGCCCACCCACAACGTCGTCATCCTGAACTTGTTTCAGGGTCTATTTGGCCTCTAGACCCTTCGGCCCGCGTGGCACGATGGATGCTGAACCAAGTTCAGCATGACGTGTATTTGACGAGCGGCGCTGCTTACGCCGTCAGCGCCGAATAGATCATCGTCTTGATTTCGCGGCGCACCGGATAGGTGGTCGATGGCAGCAATTGCGTCATGAAAATCATGATGATGTCTTCCACCGGATCGATGAAAAAGGCGGTGGAATACATGCCGCCCCAATAAAAATCGCCGTTGGAACATGGCGCAAGTGTCGCCGCGCTGTCGATGGTCGTGGCAAAGCCAAGGCCAAAGCCAATGCCGGCCATTTCGGCCTCGCTAAACAAAGACTTCGACATTTGCGTCAGGTCTTGGCCGCCGGGAATATGGTTGGCGGTCATCAATTCGATTGTTTTGGGGCTCAAGATTTGTGCCCCATCCAGCGCGCCGCCATTCAGCAGCATCCGGCAAAAGCGGTGATAGTCGGCTATGCTCGACGCAAGGCCGCCGCCGCCCGAGTTGAACGTCCAACCCTTGGCCCAGGCACTTTCGGACCCAGCCTTGTCGAGCAGTTTCATTTTGGTGTCGGGGTCAAAGCCAAAGCCGTTGGGAATGCGCGATGCCTTATCGGCGGGCACTTGGAAAAATGTATCGGCCATGCCCAGCGGCGCGAAAATATGCGTCTGGAAATATTCAGGCAGTGATAATCCGCTGATCCGTTCCACCAATATGCCGACGATGTCGGTGGCGACGGAATAATTCCACTGCGTGCCGGGGTCGAATTCCAGCGGGATTTGCGCGAGCGTGTCGATCACGCTTTGCGATGTATTTTTGGTCCAGCTTTCCACATCGGTCTTGCGATAGGCCGCGTCGACATTGCCCTGTTCCTGAAAGCTATAGGTGAAACCTGCGGTGTGGCGCAGCAGATCGACGATGCGCATTTGCGTCGTCGGCGGGCGGGTCATAAACGGCACATTGCCGCCGCCGCCCATAAATACGCCTAATTTTGCAAACTCCGGAATATATTTGGAAACCGGATCGGTCAGCGCAACCTTACCCTGTTCGACCAGCTGCATGAACGCGACCGAGGTGATGGGCTTGGTCATCGATGCAATGCGAAAGATTGCGTCGTCCGCAACGCCTGAGTTCCACTGGAGCGCAATATCATCACCGCGCCCGACCAGCAGCGCCGCAAACGGCAATTTGCCGCTGTCGAGATATTCGGTCTGAATGAATGCCGGTATCCGGGCCAGCCGGTCTGGACGGAAACCTAATTCTTCGGCGCTCATACGGCTGTTTGTCCTGTTAATTGGCGGGTTACGGGGTGCGAGCTGGAAAGGCCGCCATCAACGGCAATGGCTTGACCATTGACGTAGCTGGCCTGATCACTCGCGAGGAACAACGCAACATTGGCGAGCTCCTCTGGCTGTGCGCCGCGGCGCAGCGGGTTGAGACGGCCGATCTTGTCGGTCACGCCCTTTTCCTTGGCATAATCAAATGTCGGCTTGGTCATGCCGGTTTCGGTAAGGCC
>DBOA01000030.1 GCA_002299195.1 Sphingomonadales bacterium UBA658 | reverse complement strand
CCGGAAGTTCCGATCGATCCTGTCATCAACAAGATCATCATTCTTCCAAACAGCACAATTCAGTGGAACGGCACGCCGGTTTCGATTCAGCAGATGGAACAGTATCTGGTCCGGACGACTTCAATGAATCCGGAGCCTGAGCTTCAGTTCCAACCAGCCCCAACGGCGCCATATGACACCGTTGATAAGGCACTGGTTTCTGTAAAGCGTAGTGGCATCTCGAAATTCGGTTTTGTCGGCAACGAACAATACCGCGTCTTCGGCAAAGCTTCGCGTGAGGGTCGGTAGTTTCCGAACCTTCCGTTAAATCGACATTGAAAAAGGCGGTGCAGAAATGCGCCGCCTTTTTTATTGTCTGCTGTGACGGCCAAGGGACACACCGGTCCATTGGTCGCTGTTGTTTGTGTATTATTTGCTGACGGACAGCCGGCTCATCAAGATGGCTGCGCGCTTTGCCTGCCGCTTGATGCTCGCAAGGTCGACTGTCTCCCCGGGGGCGTGATCGCCTTTGCTATGGACGCCAAGGCCAACGAGACCGTCGACATCATTGGCGACGAAGCTGATGTCCCCTGCACCGCGCTTCAACGGGTCGAGCGGCGGTTGGGTGTCCAGTCCCAGATCCCGGTTCACAACGTTAAGTTGCGCCAACAACGCCTTGTTCCCCTCCGTCGGCGCCATTGCCGGATAGCCGCCGGGGTCAAAGCTGATTTTGGCGCTGGTCTTTGGTGCAGATGCCGACACGATGGCCTGCATCTTTTGCCGGACCCGCGCACCTTGGTCTTCGGATAAGGTCCGGAAGTCACCGCGCGCGATGGCTATGCCGGGAATGATGTTGGTCTTCCCCTTGGCACTTGCGCGGACGCCGTCATTATCAAACGTTGCCTCTTGCCCCGCGGCAATCAAACCGACGTTGAACGTCAGATTTGGTTCAGGCAGCTCTGTGCGGAATTGATGAATGATGCGCGCCAGTTCAAACGCTGCGCCATCGCCATAAGTGGAATCAAAGATCAGTGAGCTATGTCCCGTGACGCCGGAAACCTCTAACTTCCAACTGTTCGACGACCGGCGCGCGATAACGCCCATGTCCTTGCCATCCTCAATCGACAGTCCTTCGAAATCGAGCGCGACATCCGCAGCCTTGCCGGCGGCAATCAACGGCGCGCGAGTAATCTCGATTGGGTCGCCTGCATCCTCTTCATCACCTGTCATATGAATTTCTATATGCGCGTCCTTCAGCATGCCTGCGGCTTGCATGGCGCGCAAAGCAGACACGATAACGACCATACCGCCCTTGTCGTCACCTGCGCCCGGCCCAACGGCTTCATCACCGTTGCGGACGAATTTCTGGAAGGGGCTATCGGCTTCAAAAACGGTATCGAGATGCGCGATCAGTAAAAGCTTCTTTGTGCCCTTCTTGCCCGCCTTTGTTGCGACTAGGTGCCCAGCGCGTCCAGCCTTCGCCATATCCAGCCATGCCACCTTGAACCCAAGCGGTTCGAGCTCAGCGCGCATCATATCGCCGACGGTTTTGACGCCAGCGAAGTTCATCGTTCCCGAATTTTGGTTGACCATCTGCTCAAGCAAGGCAACCGAGCGTTCATATTCCGCGTCAACGGTTGCGGCCATCTTGGCTTCCGGTTGTGAAAGCTCGGCAAAAGCCGGTGTTGAAAGCGCCAAGAGAGCAACGCTGCTCATCAAAGACAGGGCTTGGAATTTCATGACATACTCCTGAAGACTATAGCCATGATTTGCCGCGCTTTGTGCGTTCGGGCAAGGGTGTTGATGCGGAACTTATGCGGCCTGCTTTTTCGTGAGGATGTGTTCAAGGATGAAATGCGGCACCGTCAGCGTTGATATCAGAATAAATGCAGACCGGACGACACCCATGTCCGAAGGAACGTCGCCTTGGTAAAGGAACATCAATACGCCTAACCCCAAAGAAAGCGCGGACACGGCGACGACAATGGCTGCCTTTTTGAATTTAGACAGACCACCCGTTTCACGTAGCGCGTCCGCCATATGTCGCGGCGAGTGCAGCCCGCAAAAGAAAACGGCAAATGCCACGAGCGGCGGCAGGAACAAGGCGGCTGTGATACAGGCCAGCACTTCAAGCGCGCTTTGCGTGTCATCATGCCGGAACGCCCAATAGGCAAAGACAAGGCTGCCCAGCGCAGCAGGGACTGATGCCGCGCCAAGCAGCGCGGCGATCACTGCGCCGTTTTGGCTACCCGTTAGCGCGGCGAATATCATCGCGACATCGTCGGGGCTGGCCAGCGTAGGCAGGGCGACCAATGCCCACCCAACCATCATGGCCAGAAACGGATCTACGCCACCACGCCAATCACGGCTGAAATGCACAATTGAGATGAGCAGGAATGAAATGAGCGCAAGTTCCGGAAGCTGGAGCCATAAGACGACCATAGCGGCGGCGCATCCCACATAGCTGCCAATTATCTTCATCCTGCCCGCCAGCCCATTCTGCCCAAAATGGGCAGCAGCGATTTCGACGTCCAGCGTGCCGTGGGGAATGCCTGTAATCACGATGGCCAGAGCAGCCAGCATATTGGCCTCAACGCTGTCCATGCCGCCCAGAAGGCGGTCTACGGCAATAAGCAGCAACGTTGCTGCCGGTAACGCAAACAGGCGCAACATTTTAGAAAATGTCACGCCTGCAGAATGCGGATATAAAATTATATTCATACAGGAATGTACGCCGCCAGAGCGGCGTACGTCCAGTGTTTATCCGAAGGACTTAGCCATATTCGGCTTGCGACTTGCGCACGGCGATCATGTAGATCAAGACGCCAACGCCTGCCTTTGCGATCAAGTCAGCGATTGTGTAGCCGACTTGTACGCCAACGGTTACGTCCGAACCGCTCAGATTGGTGTATGGGATCATGTATACGATCGGGTAGAAACCCCATGATGCGAAGGTCAGCAAGCGTGCTTTCTTAACCAGTTCGCGTACATTTTCGGGCTGGTTGTTGATCGATGCACCGAGACCGGCGAACAGCTGCCACATGATGTAGACAAATGGGATTGCCGACAATGTGCCCCACAATACGCGGGTTGGAATGTCCGTTGCGATTTCACCTGGGTAGCCCAAAATGATCATCAATGCCGCTGCGCCGCCAAGCTTGAACGACTTCGAGACGGTTTCTTCTTGGCTCAGACGCATCACGAGGATGAGTTCGATGAGAAGCAATGGCACGGTCAACAACCAATCAACATAGCGATAGGCATCGTTAAACGCATAGCCGCTTGCGGCCACTATTCCGCCTTCAACGGTATATGCGCCTTCCCAGCTCTCGAAAATACGGAAATAGTGATACGCGGCAATGGCGGTAACCAAGCCGGAAATGGTGAGCGCTGTCTTGTAGGCTGGGCCCACTTGCGAGCGGCCGAGCCACAAAAACAGCGTTGCTGCTGCCATGGTGGCAAATGTAAATGAGAATGCATTATAGACCAGGGAATACTGGCCAAAAGTTAGATTTTCCACGTT
>DBOA01000141.1:10684-32911 GCA_002299195.1 Sphingomonadales bacterium UBA658 | reverse complement strand
AGCCGTAAAATCCACAGCGCGGCGGACCGTAAGCGTTTGAAGTCGATTATTTCGGACCTGACGTTGCCATCCACCATGGGTTGCATCATCCGCACCGCTGGCCTTGCGCGCACGAAGCCTGAAATCAAGCGCGACTTTGATTATCTCGCGCGCCTTTGGGACGAAATTCGTGAGCGTACGCTTCGTGGTGCGGCACCGATGCTGATCCACACCGACAGCGACCTCATCAAGCGTGCCATCCGCGATATCTATAATAAGGACATTGACGAGGTCTTCGTCGAGGGGCCTGACGGGTATAAAGCCGCTAAGGACTTCATGAAGCTGCTGATGCCAAGCCACGCAAAACGCGTGCAGCATTATGCAGACCCGGTTCCGCTGTTCCAGCGTCACCATGTCGAAGATCAGCTGAACGCCATGTATCAGCCCATCGTCCAGTTGAAGTCAGGTGGCTATATCGTCATCAACCCGACCGAAGCTTTAGTATCGATCGACATCAACTCAGGCCGTTCGACCAAAGAACATGGCATTGAGCAAACCGCGCTTTCCACCAATTTGGAAGCCGCACGCGAGATTGCCCGTCAATTGCGCCTGCGCGACATGGCTGGCCTTGTCGTCATCGACTTCATCGACATGGAGCATCATTCGAACGCCCGCAAAGTCGAGCGCGCGATGAAGGAAGCGTTGAAGCACGACCGTGCCCGTATTCAGGTCGGCCGTATTTCGAGTTTTGGTTTGATGGAAATGAGCCGCCAGCGTTTGCGCACCGGCGTGCTCGAAGCATCCACCCGCGAATGTCCGCATTGTGAAGGCACTGGCCTTGTCCGCACAGCATCATCTGCTGCTTTGTCTGCCCTGCGTCTCATCGAAGATGAAGCGGCAAAGGGCCATGGCAGCCAGATCGTTCTGCAGGCGAGCCAAGAAGCCACAATCTACTGCCTCAACAACAAGCGCGCCGAACTGGCCGCGATTGAAGAGCGCTATCACGTCCGCGTGCTGATTGTGCCCAATGGCGAAACCGAAGGCGCGAAGCTTGCCGTATCAAGCTCCGGTCCACGTCCAGAGCGGCCAGCCGCACTGCCACCGATTATCGACATCGAAGAAGATGATATCGAAGACGAAATCGACGATTTCGACGACGAAGTCGAAGCCGAAGAAGCTGAACGCGAACCACGCCGTGCGCGTGAAGAGCGTCCACGCGAAGAAGGCGAAGGTGGTGAAGGCCGCAAGCGTAAACGTCGTCGTGGACGTCGTGGTGGCAAGGGCCGTGATCGCGATGGCCGTCCGGAAGGCGAAGATGCTGTTGCCGGTGAGAACACCACTGCAGATCGTCCAGAAGGCGAAAGCAAGGCTGAAACAGTCCAGGCTGACGGCGATATCGAAGGCGAAGCCAAGCCAAGGGCCCGTCGTGGTCGTCGTGGCGGCAGAGGCCGTGATCGCGACCGTGAAACGGCTGTAGGTGAAGCAACAACCGAAGCGCCAGCATTAGCCGAAGCGGAAGTTGCTGAAGCGCCCGTCGAAGCACCCGCAAAGCCAAAGCGTGCAAGCCGGGCAAAGCCAAAGGCTGAAAAGGTCGTTGCAGAAGCAGACGCACCGGAAGCAAAGGCACCCGCAAAGCCACGCAGCCGTGCAAAAGCACCTGTAGCTGAAGCTGAAGCGGTAGCTGACGAAACGGCGGAGGCTCCAAAGGCCAAAGCCAAGGCGCCACGCAAGAAAGCAGCCGCCAAAGATGTTGCACAGGATGTAACATCAACAACCGAAGCTGGCGGGGCCGACGATGGCCCGCCCCGTTCAGGTTGGTGGCAACGCACGTTCGGTTAAGCCCGATTTACTGTTTTCACATAGCCCCGCTGGTCATTGACTGGCGGGGGTTTGTTTTGCCCAACTTCTTCATTGCGCGTTCATCCAGTTCGCGCCATTCACTGCATATGAACAATTCTGCAATTCGTACCCTGCGAACAGCATTGGTGCTGTTTCTTGCAATATGGATATCGGTGTGCCCGGTTATGGCGCAGTCCATTTTGCGCGATGCTGAAACCGAAGCTTTTTTCAAAGAAATTTCGGCGCCGTTGATTACCGCGGCCGGCCTTGACCCGAACAATGTCGACATCATCCTGATCAATGACAAATCCGTCAACGCATTCGTCGCGGGCGGGCAAGCGGTCTATCTGCACAGTGGGTTGATTGATGCCGCAACCTCCGCAAACGAAGTGCAGGGTGTCATTGCGCACGAACTTGGGCATGTCGTGGGCGGCCATGCCGTGCGCTTCGACGAAGGCGTCTCTGTGGCGAGCGGCATCAGCATTGCCAGCCTCATACTTGCCGCTGCCGCAATGGCGGCTGGCGCGGGCGAAGCTGGAATGGGTATATTATCCGCGGGCCAGCAAGCAGCGATGGGCAAGTTCCTCGCCTACAGCCGCGGACAAGAAGGCACAGCGGATGCGTCTGGCGCGCAATATCTTTCCACCGCAGGCATTTCGGGCCGGGGCTCCATCAGCTTCTTCAAAAAGCTGCAGAATTTTGAATTCCGCCTCGGCATCCCGCAAGAGGATAGCTACGGCCGCACCCACCCCTTGTCGGGTGAGCGTATTTCGGTGCTGCAGGACAAATATTCCGCCGATCCGGCTTGGGATGCGCCGCTAAATCCGAAGTGGGAGAATGATTTTAAACGGATCAAGGCAAAGCTGACGGGCTATCTTTCGGACCCGACGGCGACGATGCGCGATTATCCCGAAAACGACCAAAGCGTTCCTGCCCGCTATGCCCGTGCCTATGCGTGGCATAAGTCAGCCTATCCGCAAAAGGCGCTGGATGAATCGTCATCCCTCGTCGCATCGGCCCCCGAAGATCCCTATTTCCTTGAATTGCATGGGCAAATATTGCTGGAATCCGGTCGGCCAGCCGACGCGATTATACCGTTACGCAAAGCGGTAAGCCTGACGAGCAATCAGCCGCTGATCGCCGCCATATTCGGGCATGCGTTGATTGCAACCGAGGACAAGACAAAACTCGATGAGGCGGCTCAGGTGCTCAAGGCCGCGGTTACAAAGGATAATCAAAATCCTTTTGCCTGGTACCAATTGGGCGTCGTTTACGAACAAAAGGGCGATAGCGCGCGTGCGGCACTCGCCAGTGCGGAGCGATACTTGATGGAAGGTGCGCCGCAACTCGCCTTGCCGAACGCGCAGACCGCAATGGCTGGCCTGCCCGAATATTCCCCCGATTGGATCCGCGCTCAGGACATCAACATGGTTGCCGAAGCAAAGCTTGCGCAGCTCAAAAAACGGAAGCGCTGAATTGGCTGGCAACCGGGAGCGGCGGGGGCTAATCGGGCCGCTATGAACAACATGACGTCGCGCACGCCGCTTATCCTAATTCTGTCCGCCACACTTTTGCTGGCCGCCATCGGCGCTTATCTGTTTTGGCCAAAAGATAGCATGTCCGTGCAAGAATCAGCAGACGCTGCATCACAGGACGCCGCCAAGGCTGCCGCCGCCGCAGGTATGAACGCCGGCGACCGCAAAGCGACCGAGGCGATTGTACGTGCATATATATTGGAAAATCCAGAGATTATCACAGAAGCCATTGGCGTCTTGCAAAAGCGTGAGGCAACGCAGCGCCTCAGCGCTGCTGGCGCTAAGCTGACCGAGCCCTTCCCCGGCGCGGAGTTCGGAAACCCCAATGGCGATGTCACGCTCGTCGAGTTCACCGATTATAATTGCGGATATTGCCGCTCCAGCGTTGCAGATGTGCAAAAGCTTATCGATAGCGACAGCAATATCCGCGTTGTTATCCGCGAGGTACCGATCCTCAGCGCGACAAGCCGCGATGCGGCCTTATGGGCACTGGCCGCGGCCAAGCAAGGCAAGCATAAGGCATTTTATGACGCCATGTTCAGCGGTGGACGCCCTGACGCCCAAAGCATCCGTGCCGCCGCTTCAAAGGCAGGGATGAACCTTGCCGCTGCCGAAAAATTTGCGCGCTCATCTGAGGCCATGGCTGAAGTGGAAAGCAACATTGCAATCATGCAGCAAGTTGGCTTTGGCGGCACCCCGACCTTCATTATCGGTGACCAGATATTGGAAGGTGCGGTTGGCTTTGATGCCCTGAAAGCCGCGGTTGCGAAAGCGCGTTAAGCTTTCTTTCCCTGCGCGATCACATACCATTCCACCGATCCTTTGCGGCTTGCTGGCGGCTTGGCGTGTTTGACCGTGGTGAAGTTGTTTTTCAATATGCTTAGCATCACCGGATCGGTTCCCCCCGCAAATACTTTCGCAACAAAATCGCCGCCGGGTTGCAAGACCTGAATAGCAAAATCAACAGCCGCTTCGACCAGACCCATCGTGCGTAAATGGTCGGTCTGTTTGTGACCGACGGTGTTGGCCGCCATATCTGACAAGATGAGGTCCGGCGCGCAGCCGAGTTCGGCAATCAACCTATCGGGCGCGCTGTCGTGCATGAAATCCATTTCGAGCAGCACCACGCCTTCAAGCGGGTCGACCGGCAACAGATCGATACCAACAATCGCTGCCTTTGGCTGTTGCCTGCGCACCACTTGTGCCCAACCGCCCGGCGCGACACCCAAATCGACCACGGCTTTCTTGCCGCGCAATATGTGAAACTTCTCGTCCAACTCGACCAGCTTATACGCCGCGCGGCTGCGATAGCCCTCGCCATGCGCACGCTTCACATATGGGTCGTTCAACTGCCGCTCAAGCCAGCGGGTTGAGCCAGCCGTGCGCCGCTTTGCCGTTTTGACCTTCTGTTTACCGGCCAGTGTCCTGCCGGAATCTTTACCACCAAATAAATTGTCTGCCATTTTCAGTTCCGTCGATTTCTGCGCTTGGCGTCGCTCGCCATCAGCGCACGCAAAATGCCTTCGCGAATGCCGCGATCCGCAACGCCCAGCCGCTCACCGGGCCATATATCAAAAATAGCGTCAAGGATGGCGCAGCCGGCAACGACCAAATCTGCGCGCTCATGCCCAATGGTCGGGAATTCAGCCCGGCCGTCTATATCGCGGCCGGCAAGCTCGCGGCTAATCTCGCGCATGGCGGCGGTCGGCAAATACAGCCCGTCCACAGCGCGGCGATCATAGCTGTTCAGCTTCAAATAGACGCTGGCAAGCGTCGTGACCGTTCCCGAAGTCCCCAAAAGCCTGCGGTCTCCGCCATCTTCAGGCAAGCGTGCGGCGAACTCGGCAAAGCTTGCCATCACCTTTGCACGCATCGCAGCGTAAATGGCGTTTAGCTGCTCGGGCGTCTCCGCCTCGGCCCGTTCGCTTTCGGTCAACGAAACCACGCCCCATGGAACGCTCACCCAGTCCAAAATTTCCGGGACAAGGCCACTTGTCGACACCAGCACAAGCTCTGTTGATCCGCCGCCAATGTCGAATATCAGCGCTGGGCCAGCCCCCTGCTCAAGCAAGGCATGGCATCCCATGACGGCAAGGCGCGCCTCTTCCTGCGGGCTTATGATGTCGAGATGAATACCTGTCTCGCGCTTGACGCGCTCGATAAATTGCGCGCCGTTGACGGCCTGACGACATGCCTCAGTGGCAACCGACCTCGCCAGAACGACATTGCGTTTTTTCAACTTCTCGGCGCATACCGAAAGCGCCTCAACCGCGCGGTCCATGGCCTCATCGCTCATCCGGCCCGTCGCGGTAAGCCCCTCGCCCAGCCGGACGACCCGCGAAAACGCATCGACGACGGTAAAATCATCCCCGCCAGCCCGCGCAATTAGCAAACGACAGTTGTTCGTTCCAAGGTCGAGCGCAGCATATGCTGTCCGATCAAGCCAGTTATGTCGCAAAGCCGCGTTATCGGCAGGAGCAAAACCATTCGCGGGTTTCGAAGACGGGTTGGATGTGTGTGCACGCGCTGCGCCCTCAGCCGAAGCCTGCTGCAGTTTTGCAGCCTTGGGTGCCGCATTCTTGCGACGGGGCGGCTTTTTACGTTTACGCCCGCGTCCCTGTTGCGACGATGGCGCGACATTCTCGCCCATAGCCGTAAACTCACTTCTTATTTTCTATCCGGGCAGATGTGCTGCCGGTACCTGACGCCTTGATACGCGCTGCACGTTAAAAATTCAACATTTTTGAATATCGTCGCAACCGGCCAAATTCAGCGGCTTGACCCTGCACGGGCACCAGCATATAGGCCCGCCTTCTGTTCCCCGGTCGTCTAACGGTAAGACTACGGACTCTGACTCCGTCTATTGAGGTTCGAATCCTTACCGGGGAACCAACTAAACGAGCAATCAAGAAGTCCCTTGGTTCCGTTTCGTTTCCGCCAAATGTCAAACACGCGATGAAGCTGCGGTTCTCTGCGAAGCTTTACGAGATGGACGTTGCGCGTTCCTATTTGACGCGCCCGCCCGGCCAACGTTACGGTCAAAAACATGGCACTTGGAACGCATGATTTCGTCTCTGATTCGCGCAATGACGCGATCCTCATCAACGTTAATGGTCAGCTTACGCCCCGTGCGCAGGCAATGGTCTCTGTCTTTGACAGCGGCTTTATGCTGGGTGACGGGGTGTGGGAGGGAATCCGCGTTCACGCCGGACGCATGGCCTTTTTGGACCAGCATCTTGACCGTTTGTGGGAAGGCGCAAAGGCGATTGCCATGGACATCGGCATTTCCCGCGCAGAAATGAAGGCGCGCCTCTATGCCACCATCGACGCGAACCAGATGGACAAATGCCACATCCGGCTGATGGTCACGCGTGGCATCCGTTCAACGCCGTATCAAGATCCACGTGTGGTCGTCTCACCCGCGACCATTGTCATTATTGCCGAATATAAAGACCCGCTTCCCGCAACGGTTGATCGCGGCCTTTCACTGTTTACCGTTCACGTCCGTCGCGGTGATCCGGCGGTGCAGGATCCCAAGCTTAATTCGCATAGCAAACTTAATTGCATCACTGCTTGCATTCAGGCGGCGCAAGCGGGCGCAGATGAAGCCTTGATGCTCGACCCGCACGGCTTTGTCGCCACATGCAATTCGACCCATTTCTTCATCGTCCGCAAAGGGGAAGTGTGGACCTCCACCGGTGATTATTGCCTCGCCGGCATCACGCGCGCCAACGTCATCCGCCTGTGCCGGGAGAATGATATTCCTGTGTTCGAACGCAACTTCTCCTTGACCGATGTCTATGGTGCCGATGAAGCTTTTGTCACCGGAACCTTTGCCGGGGTTGTTCCTGCGCATACCATCGATGGCCGTGCCTTGACCGATGGAAAGGGGCCAGTCGTCGAGCGTCTACAAAATCTCTACCGTGCCTTCATCGAGCGCGATGTCGCGGGCCAGAGCCGACCTTGACGCAGCGGATATGCATGTGGTCGGGACCACGAAACATCTCGACGGCTATGATGCGCAGCTTTTCGTCGCGCGCGGATTGCGCGGTCAGTGACGAACCCTTTTACGGCTGCTTCCTTGCACATAGCGGGGAGCCGCACCCCATGGCAGCAGAAGTCATCGCCGATATGGATTGCAACTGGTCCAGCGTAGCCGCCCACCTTTCCGGTCCGGTACCGGGAGGTGCGCCCCTGTGGTATCAAAAGCAGATGACCCACCATATGGTCGGCCCAATCCAACCCGATGATTTGAGCAACTGCCGCCACGCCTTTCTGGTTCGCGAACCTGCGTATATGGTCGCCAGCTACCGCGTTAAGCGAGAGAGCGTGAACGTCAAAGACCTTGGTTACGCAACCCAGCGTGCGTTCTTTGATCGTATCGCCGACCGGACCGGCCATGCCCCACCCGTTGTCGACAGCGCGGACATTCTTAAAAATCCCGCAAAGACGCTAGCTTTGCTATGCGATGCGCTCAACATCGCATGGGATCCCGACATGTTGTCATGGCCCGCTGGCATCCACCCAGATGACGGCATTTGGGCAAGCCATTGGTATGACGCGGTCGCGGCCAGCACGGGCTTCCAAAAACCAGATATACGCCCGCTCAACCTCGATGATGAAGCGCGCGCCGTCGCAGATGCCTGCATGGCCGACTATGAACATCTGGCCCAACATCGCATTGTTGCACCTTGATTATTGGCCGCGCGCGTCTTGCAACGGCGCCAATGGCAAACTTATCGCTCGCCTTTGAATGCGCTGAACAGCTCAGGCAGGAAGGATGCCAGATGCGGCATTTCTTGCGCGCAATGCACCAGCAGCGCACGGGCGTCAGTCTCGGTTAGGTGCAAAACGCCGGTTTACCCAAGCCCCTTTGGCCCGGCCTACTTGAAGGCGCCATCCGGATCGATGTTCCGTTGAACGCGGCATGGAAAAAAGGTCAGGAATATGTCTATTGGGCCAACTGATCGCGTAGTGATGCTTGCGGAAATTCAGCCTACGCCGATCTGCATCGCAAAAGCATTTTGCAATGCATCCAACACAGGGTCGGCCCCACCATTTTTGAGCGTGATTGCGCTTACGTCATAGCGTGCCGCATAGCTTGGGTGCATCGGCACGACCGTCAGATTGAGCGCACGCGCGTCCCTATGGGCGAACGAGGCTGGCAATAATGTAATCATGTCGCTTTCGGCGACCAACGCCAAGCACGAGACGAGACTGAGAACGCGGTAATGCGGGAAACCGGCGTTGCGATATTTTTCTTCTATGTCCGTTGGAATGGCAGAGCGGTAGATTTTCCCATAGCCGGGAATAGCCCATTTATATCGCAGCATTTCATCAATGCTGAAGTCGCGGTGCAACGCGGGATGGTCCTGACGCATAACCGCGACATAGGCCTCGTCGATAATCCTGCTTATCTGAAACAACCGCTTTTCGGGAATGGCGCTGACGGTCGTTGAATGGAAAAGCAGCAAGTCCGCTTCCCGTTGGCGCAACCGTGCTGCCGCTATGTCGAGAGGAAGGGTTTCCGCCGTCACGCGGATGTTCGGATGCGACTTGTAAAATGCAGCAAGTGCTGGCGCCAATGATGCTTCGATGACCGCAGGGCCCGCAATCACCCGCAGATGTCGGCTACCCGTTAAGACCTCATCGCCGATTTGGTCCGCTAGCGCCAAAAGTTCCTCCGCCCTTTGCGCAAGACGGTTGCCGGCATCGGTGGGGACGACGCTGCGCGTGGTCCGGTTGAACAATTCAGCGCCCAATTCTTGTTCAAGCAATTGCACCGATTTGGTCAGTGCCGAATGCGTCATGCCAAGCTCACTGGCGGCGCGGCTAAAACTCTTGTGGCGATAAACCGCGACGAACCGGGACAGTCTGTTCAGATTTATATTCATGTTCCAATAATTACATAATATGCATTTATTATTCAATTTTTTAAATCGCCAGCCAGACTATTCCTTATATTAATCGCGGGGGAGAATTTTGTGACAGTAACGCAGCTCATCAACCAAAATTGGTTCGTTATATCGCTTGCCGCTTTTGGGCTAGGCATCTTGCTTGAACTGGGCGCCATTCGCTTCCTCAAACGTGCGGGCAAGGTACCGGCCAAAGACTCCTTGCTGTCGATATTTCTTGGGCTCGCAAGTGATCCGGCAAATGCCATCTTTGCGTTCATCACCACCGCTGCTTTATTTGCAGCGGCGCCCTTTGCCATTGGTGAAATACCGATCACTTGGGGATCGTTCTTATTGTGCTTCGTGCTCGATGATCTGCGATTTTATCTGCACCACCGCATATGCCACCGCGTCCGTTGGGGCTGGGCCATGCATGTGGTCCATCATTCATCCACCAATTTCAACATGCCCATTGCGCTGCGCCAAAGTTGGATGAAGCATTTTACCGGAACGATGATGCTCAAAATTCCGCTGATTTTAATCGGCTTTGATCCGGTATTGGTTGTTTTTTGCGGGATCCTCAACGCAACTTACCAATTCTTCCTCCACACCGAAACGATCGACCGTTTGCCACGGTGGTTTGAATATATTTTCAACACGCCCAGTCACCACAGGGTGCACCATGGCCGCAACCCAGAATATCTGGATGCGAATTTCGCCGGTACACTGATCATCTGGGATCGTATGTTCGGCACATTTGTGGAGGAAGACCGGGCCGTGCCGGTTGACTATGGCTTGGTCAAAAACCTTGAAACGTTTAATCCGTTCACGATCTTAACCCACGAATATGTCAGCATAGTGCAAGATGCGTCGCAGCGCGGGCTGAGCCTGTGGCAGCGCTTTTGTTACATTTTTGCGCCGCCAGGCTGGAGCCATGATGGCTCACGATTGACGTCCGAAGACATTAAACGGGAGGCTGGTTTGCTCCCTGAAACCACCACGCCAATAACGCTTACGAGAACATGATGCCCGCCCATTATGCTTTATCCGACGCCGCCATTGTGTTGGTCACGATTTTTGCCGGAACTACGCTTTGGCGAAATGGCCGACATTTACCGGCATTTGCAATGGCCTGCTTTGGCGTTGCAGCCTTCATCGGCGTGGTACGTTTTGGGGCTGGTTTGCAGGATGCGCTCGCCGCTTTGCATGCCGGTGCGTCTCAATTGTTGGGCCTTGCGGGTGCCGTGGCCATATTATCCAGCTATCTGTTCCGCCCAGCGGATAGACACATAATATCGATAATCGCCCTCATCCTGTGCGCCGCGACCGCGATCTTTTTGTTCGCGCAACCGCTGCTCGGCCCTGTTTTCCTATTGGCGTTAGTGATCGTATTTCTTGCCTCAATCGTGCGACCCGGCCCGTCGGGGCGGACGTGGCTTGTGCCAATTGGTTGCGCCGTGATGCTTGCAAATACGTTGTTCATTCGGCGTGCGGCGTGGCTGGATGAGGCTGTGGCGTGGCACATATATCACGTGCTCATTGCGCTGGCTCTGGCTGCACTCGCCAAGGGTTTGATGTCGACGGAACGAGGCGCGCACTGATCCAGCCTCGGTTTATGCGCGCCGCAATGGTCTATAATTGACGTTCGATCTCGAGAAGATCCGCTTCGCTTGGAGTCCAAGCACTCGCCATTATGCCACCCGCACTGAACAAGGCGGCGGATATGCCGTGCCCCCCTGCCTGGGCCCATGTTGCTTTTAAAACCTCTGCCAAAGGATCATCGACAAAGCCATTGTCGCCGCGAATATGGCATAGCCATCCGCTGATGGCGGTCAGGATAGACGGGCATCGTTTCCCCCTCGCCTGTTGGCTGGCCAGCGTTGCCAACCAGCGCTGGGGGATTTTCTGGCTGCCATCCATCGCAATTTGAATGAGCCGGTGGTTGAGCGCGGGGTTTTGAAACCGCGCGATCAATGCGTCGGCATATGCATTCAGGTCTTGTCCCGGAGCGGGTTCCAGACTGCTCGCCGCTTCATCGCGCATCAGGGTGTTTGCCAATGCCGCCAATTCAGGATCAGCGATGGCCTGATGCACAAATTCATGGCCGCGCTTCAAACCCAAATAGGCAATCGCGAAATGCGCACCATTTAGCAGACGCAGCTTTGCCTCTTCATAAGCATGGACGTTGGATGTCATCAACGCGCCATGCTTTTCCCAAGCGGGCCGCGGCCCCGCAAAATTGTCTTCGATCACCCATTGGCTGAACGGTTCCGTCACCACCATCGCATCGTCGCACAGGCCCGTAAGCGCTGCGATGCTTGTCCGGTCAGCTTCGGTGGTTGCGGGAACGATGCGATCGACCATCGTCGATGGGCACGCACATTTTTCCTCAAACCAGCTGACAAGCTCCGGCGCATGGCGATGGAGATATGCGATCATCAGTCGCTTCAACTGCGCGCCAGCATGCGCACAAATGCATATACCAGCACGTTTCCGAGTACAAAATTCATGCCCCAGCCAAGCTTGAGCTCGAACATATTCAGGAAAAGCCCTGCAACACCCAGTAATAGGGCAATCAGAAGTTCTGTTTTGGGAATATCCCGGGTCGCCGGGAATTCGGTCCAGCGGCGGTTCAACACGCCAATACCGTGCGGATAGCCGCGACTAATGCGTCCGTGTCCGCTGGCTTTAGAAAGATGGGAATGTCGGCCAAATCGTCGCCTAGCTGCGTGCTGGCGTCGCCCGTCAGTATCATGAAATCAACATGACGCCCTTCCGGCAGGGCAGCGCGCACGCCTTTAATCATGCTGATGCCATCCAAATGCGCCATGCGCAGGTCAGTGATGACAACCGCAATGTCGGGCGTTTCAAGCACCATTGCCATACCTTGAACGGGATCAGCGCAAGTCAACGTTCTGAACCCCGCGAGTTCGAAAAACTCCTGCTATTCTGGCAGAATTCCATACTCGTCATCGATAAGCAAAATGCTTGAGGACGAATGAAATGGTGGGACACCAGCCCCTTTCAGCAGCGAATTCATGAAGCATCCCAACTATGCATTTTCTGCTAGTGGATATGCATAGCTGATTTCAACCTGTTTTGCATCTAAAACAGGCATCACAGCGCAAGCGGCGCTCGCGTTTTAGGGTTTCCTTTGTTTACCCGTTGATATTCCGAGAAAACAACCGGCTGACACCGAACCGCCACATGATCACATTCGCATAAATTTGCCCTGGACGAAGAACTATTGAAGCAAAAGAGGGGTGGTTGAGTGCGTCCGGAAACATTTGCGGCTCAAGCGCAATCGCATCGCCGATGCCATAGCTTTTGCCTGCCTTTCCCGACGTCGTTCCGTCGAAAAAATTGCCAGAATATAACTGCAGCCCCGGCTGGTTGGACAGCAACGTCATCGTCCGCCCGGACACTGGATCTTCCAAATGTGCCATCAATCTGGGCTCGCTGGCGGCTTCCGCACCCATGATCCAATTATGGTCATATCCGCTGCCATGGGTCAGTTGAATGTCGGTGTTGCTGCGGACATATTTGCTAATCGGCATGGGTTTACGAAAATCAAATGGCGTGGCAGCAACGCTGCGGCGTTCTCCCGTTGGAATAAGCGCCGCGTCCACAGGCAGATATTGTTCGGCGGCAATCGTCAGCACATGGTCCATCGCATCATAGGCAGCCCCCTCACCGCCCAGATGCCAATAAGCATGGTTTGTCAGGTTCACGCAGGTCGGCGCATCGGTGACGGCTTCGTAATGCACTGACAGCAAATTGTTGGGGTGCAATTGATAGGTTGCGGTAACCGTCAATATGCCCGGATATCCCTGATCACCATCGGGGCTAATATGCGCGAGCGTCACCGATAAAGCCTCTTCATCACACGCCGTGACCGTCCAGTTCACCTTGTCGAACCCGACATCGCCCCCGTGCAGCGAATGCACACCGTCATTGGCGGGAACGCTGAAGACCTTGCCATCAAGCTCAAAACGCGCACCGGCGATACGGTTGGCGACCCGGCCGACGGTCGCGCCGAAATACTGCCGCTGCGCGACATATTCCGCAATATCGGCATAGCCCGTTGTAACGTCCGCAAAGTGACCGTTGGCGTCGGGCACACAGACCGACTGGATAGACGCGCCGTAGCTGATAATCCTGACCAACATGCCCGCAGCATTGGTCAGCGTCACCGCGTGGACAGCTTCACCACTGGCAAGCGTTCCAAAAATGTCGCGTTGTAAGCTTGGGTGAGTCACGCCGTTTTCATTTACATGTCATTGCCAATCTATAGCGACACGCGCTTTCATCATAGAGGGCTTATACGCCCTGACCATTTTCGGCGCCGTTATCGTAGCGTATTTCAAGATACCGGCCACGCACCGCTAATTTGTCGAGCTCGCCGCGCGAAATCTGGCCGGTCATCGTCTCGATTTCGCGGTCAATCGTCTTTAGGCCATCGACGAGCTGCTGCGCAGGTGTCTTTCCGGCATGCTCTTTGTACCGAAGGCTATCGGGAATGCGTTTATAGCCGTTAATCAGCTCGGGCAGATGTTCCCCCACAAGCTTACGCACCTCGCGCGCTGCAGGGTCATTATCGTCGAGCGTTTGCAGTTGCGGTGCAAGCTGGTCCAACCGGACGCCGATATCTTGCATCAACGACACCGCAGGCGCGGGCAATGCAGGGCGCTGCGCCTCAAGCCAAATCTCTGTTTTTCCTGCCAATGTGCCTAAATCCGTCAGTTTAAGGCTGTCCGCCGTGGGCATCGGCATTTGCGGAAAGCGCATCAGGACATAGGCCGCGGTTGTCATCAGCAGGGCTGTAATCATCACGCCCCAAAAACCAATGCCACCGATAATGCCGCCGATGATGCCTGCGCCAATTAAGACAGCACCGACCGCCATTGTCGCTTTGCTCAGCTTGCCCCAAAAATGTGCGCGGCGCAGCGCCTGCGACTTTGTCCCGATGGGGGCAAAGCGGACATTGCGCAGCGACCGTGCCGCGGCGTTAAGGGTGTCATCAGAATTGGATGCGGGGCTATTCATATTGCACCTTGATGTACACACCGTAGTGCTGAGCTTGTCGAAGTACGTCCAGCCGACAAGCGCCCTTCGACGGGCTCAGGGCTACGGTAATATATCGTCATTATGCCTCAAGTGACAGCAAACCGCTGTCCTGCACCGACTTGGTCGCCTGCGCCTGCCCTTCGGCACGCGCGATATAGCCCTTCGACTTTTCGACTTCCTTCTCAAGCGCCTCGGACGTTTGCTTCATGCTGTCGAGCGCCTTCATCTTGAAGGTATCGATGGCATCCATCGTGTCGTAAATATTCTGGAACGCACGGCTCAATGTTTCCAACGGGATGGTGGCGCCGGCGGCTTGTTCATGAATAAGGCCCGTATTGTCGCGCAGCAACTGACCGGTGCTGTCGATGATATTCGCGGTAGTCGTGTTGAGCGCGGTAATCTGGTCAAGCACCAGTTTCTGGTTGGTCATCGCCTGCGCCACGGTCACGGCCGTGCGCAATGCGCCAACGGTGGTGGTCGATGCGCGGTCGACGCCTTTGACCAGTTCGACATTGTTCTTTTTGACCAGATCCAGCGCAAGATAGCCCTGCACCGTCACCGCCATTTGCGTCAGCAAATCCTGCGTCCGCTGGCGCACATAGAACAACGCGCTTTCCTTTATCGCGCGCGCTTTGGCGGTGTCGGACAGTTCAAGCTCAGCGGCCTTTTCTTCCAGTTTCGTGTCCAACTGCTTGGACATGACAATCATCTGTTCCAGCTTGCCCATGGCAACCCACAGATTCTGCCGCTCAACGTCGATCGCGGCATTGTCCATCAACAGCTCATCCTTGCCATTGCCAAGACGCGCGAGAACCGAACTGATATGCGTTTGCGAACTTTGATAGCTGTCGAAATAATTGCGCAGCTTGTTGCCGAATGGGATGATGCCAAACAGCTTTTGCTTGGTCATCAGATTGCCCTTTTTGGACGGGTCCAGATCTTCAACAACGCGGCGCAATTTGGCTAGATCCGCGCCGACGCCTGAACTTTCATCCATACGGCGAATGGGCTTGTCGAGGAAGCGGTTCGACTGCGCCGATGCTTCCATAATTTCCTTGCGGCCCATGTTGGTCAATTGGTCCACGCGCTTGCCGAATTCGGGGCTGTTCACATCCTGCGCGACCAAGTCAGCGACATAGGCTTCAACGCGCTGCGCAAGCTTGCTTTGCTGTTCATCCGTCACCGGGACCAAGCCCATCGCCTGTTGCGGCGCGACGGTCGGCACGGGGTCGGGCGGAGTCAGCTTCAGCTCTGGTTCGGTTTGGGTAACGGTTTCAGTCGACATCGCTAAATCCCTCAGTAATTCTATAGCACATCAGATGGAGCGCGTGCGTGACCATTTCAAGCACTTAGCGTCCCCAGCTGTATTATTTTTCTAATACAGCGCCGCCTTATTCCTTCAAAGCAGCTTCGACCAGCGGCGATAATCCTTCGACAACCCGCGACACCCCTTTGGCATTGGGATGGATGTTATCGGGCAGCATCAGCGCGCCATCGGTCACCACGCCTTCGAGGAAAAACGGATATAATGGCGCGTCATATTGCTTTGCGAGTTGCGGGAATATCGCATTGAAAGCATTGCCATAATCCTGACCCAGGTTCGGCGCGGCTATCATACCTGTTAGCATAACGGGAATTTCGCGCCGCTTCAGTTCGTCCAGCATCGCGACCATATTTGCCTTCGTTTCTGTAGGCTTGATACCGCGCAACATGTCGTTGCCGCCAAGGCCAAGCACGACCAAATCCGGCTTGCGCTCCAGATTATCCAGAACAAAGGCCAACCGCGTTTTTCCCGCCGCGGTTGTGTCGCCTGATACGCCAGCATTGTGGACCCGCGCATTTATGCCATCGGCCTGCAACGCTGCCTGCAATTGCGGTGCGAGCCCTTCATTGGGGGCAAGCCTGTAGCCTGCGTACAGGCTGTCCCCAAAGGCCACGACCAGCCGGTCATATGCCTGAACCTTCGCCGTTTCCTTCGCTTGCGCCTTATTTTCCGCTACAGGGTTAGACCCGCATGCAACCAACCCTTGGATTGCGACAATAAGCGCACCATATAGCCAAAAACCTCTATTCATAAGGATGCTTCCTTGCACGCTCCGGTTAACATGAAAACGGATATGGCAATCCGTGCGGCAAATGTCACCCTCAGCCTTGGTTCCAACGATGCTGCGGTGTCGATTTTACGCGGCGTCGACCTTGAGGTGCCGTATGACAGCAGCGTTGCATTGCTTGGCCCATCGGGTTCGGGCAAGTCCTCTCTCATGGCGGTATTGGCAGGGCTTGAGCAAGCCACTGGCGGCACGGTTCTGGTCGACGGCCTCGACTTTACGAAACTGGATGAAGACGCGCTGGCACGCGCACGGCGCGGGCGTATCGGCATTGTGCTGCAGGCGTTTCATTTGTTGCCAACGATGACCGCGCTCGAAAATGTCGCAATCCCGTTGGAACTGGCGGGGATGGATGATCCGTTCGGCCGCGCAAAGGCCGAGTTGGAAGCGGTTGGCCTTGGACATCGGTTGACGCATTATCCATCGCAACTGTCGGGCGGCGAGCAACAACGCGTCGNCATTGCCCGCGCCATGGCCGCTGGCCCGAAAATCATATTTGCGGACGAGCCGACGGGCAATTTGGACGGATCGACCGGCACGTCGATCGTCGACCTATTATTCGCCCGCCGCGCAGCATTGGGCGCAACCCTACTGATCATCACGCATGACCCCGAGCTCGCACGCAAATGCGACCGCGTCATTGTGATGCAAGATGGCCATGTGGTGGAGCGTGTGACCACGTGATGCGCACGTCGATGTCAAAAACAACCGTAGTCCTGAGCAGCGGGTGCGAAGCAGCCGCGTCCGTCGAAGGAGGCCCCTCGGCCTTGGAGCAAAGTTCTGAACGCCCTTCGACGGGCGCAGCCGGATCCGGCTGCTGCTCAGGGATACGGTGTTGGTTGAAAGCGCGCATTATATGACCCTCCCCCTCGCCGCGATTTGGCGCATATCGCGCCGGGATCTATCCGCACGCATTCGCGGGCTTCGGCTGCTCGCGATTTGCCTGTTTCTGGGTGTCGCGACATTGGCGGCGATTGGCAGCCTAACGGCCGGGATTTCAGACGAGCTTTCGCGCCGCGGCCAGACAATCTTGGGCGGGGATATTGAGATTGGCATTGCACAACGCGAAGCGAACGCCGCCGAAAGGGCGGCGATGCGCAAGGCGGGTGCGGTTTCCGAAACCATCCGATTGCGCGCAATGGCGATTGGCAACGACAGCCTGCTTGCGGAACTCAAGGCCATCGACAATGCCTATCCGCATTATGGCGTACTCACATTGCGCGAAGGTGGCCCGGCCAAAGCACCGGCAACAGGTGAGATTTACATCGGACCAACCCTATCCGAAAGGCTTGATATCGCAACCGGCGGCACCGTCCGTTTTGGCGAAGCGACATTCAAGGTGGCCGGCATCATTGCGGAAGAACCCGACCGTTTGGGCGAAGGCTTCACGCTTGGGCCAGTCGCCATCATCAACATGGCGTCGCTGCCGGACACTGGCCTCATCCAGCCGGGCAGCATGTATGAAAGCAAATACCGCATCAAGCTGAGGCCTCAGGAAGACGCCGCAGCCGTCGCCAAAGCGCTTGAGGCCCAATTTCCCTCCGCAGGCTGGGATATTACCGACCGGTCAAATGGCGCGCCGGGAACACGGCGGTTCATTGAACGCATGGGGCAATTCCTGACTTTGGTGGGCCTCGCGGCATTGGTAATCGCTGGTATTGGCGTCGGCAATGGCGTGGGCAGCTATCTCGCCAGCAAACGCGCAAGCATCGCGACATTGAAGGTCACTGGCGCGGACAGCCAGACGATATTCCGCATCTATATGTTGCAAATCCTTGCGGTCGCGTCCGTCGCGATATTGGTTGGCCTCGGCGTCGGCAGCGTCATGCCGATGGCGATTGGTTGGGTCGCAGGCGACATCCTGCCCGTTGCGCCGGGTTTCAACGTGCATCCGCTCCCCTTGGCGATCAGCGCCATCTACGGCTTGCTCATTGCGCTCGCCTTTGCCCTGCCCCCGCTTGCGCGTGCCCGCACGGTGCCAGCGGCTGGCCTGTTCCGCGCGATCGTTGAAGGCAACAGCCGCATCGACCGCAAAAGCACCATCTGGGTCGTTGCCGCGATTTCCGCAATCGTAGCGCTGGCGGTTGTCACAGCGCGCGAGCCGATGTTCTCGCTTGCGTTCATTGGCGCGGCGTTCGGCCTGTTGCTTTTGCTCACCGGCATCGCATTCCTGCTGCGCTTCATTGCCATTCGCCTGCCCCGTCCAAAGGCCCCACTGCCCCGATTGGCCCTCGCCAACTTGCATAGGCCAGGCGCACAGACGCAGGCGCTCGTCGTCGCCTTGGGCCTTGGGCTGACCTTATTCGTCACCCTCGCGGCGATTCAGACCAGCATCAATAACGAGATCAAGAAAAGCGTCCCCGAACGCGCACCAAGCTTTTTCGTGCTCGATATCCCGCGCGAAGGCGCTGCGAAGTTCACAAGCATGGTCAAGGACGCAGACGCTGCCGCCTCGATCAACCTCATCCCCGCGCTGCGTGGCACGATCATCGAATATGGCGGCCAACGCGTCGATCAATTGGAAGAATTGCCCGAAGGCTCATGGGTGCTCAACGGCGACCGCGGCCTGACCTACAGCGCCGATATTCCAAAAGGCAGCGAGCTTGTGGAGGGCGAATGGTGGCCAGCCGATTATGAAGGGCCCGCCTTGGTCAGCCTTGATGCCGAAATCGCTGAGGTCCTGAATGTTGGCATTGGCGATAGCCTGACCGTCAGCCTGCTTGGCGTCGAAGTTCCCGCCAAGATTGCGTCACTGCGCACCGTCAATTGGGAGAATTTCGGCCTCAATTATGTGATGGTCTTCTCACCCGGCAGCCTCGACGCCGCGCCGCACAATATGGTGGCGACGTTGACGGTGTCACAGGACGCCGAGCGCGTCTTGGCCAAATCCTTACCGCCCGCATTCCCCTCATCGTCCCTGATTGAGGTTGGCGAGGTGACTGCGCAGATCACAAATTTGCTGAGCCAAATGGCGCAAGCCATCGCGGCGGCTGCCTCCATCGCGATATTGGCGGGCATCGCTGTTCTGGTCGGTGCCATCGCCGCTGCGCGCCAGTCGCGCATCTATGACGCGGTGATTACCAAGATGCTGGGCGGCACACGCAGCCAGATATTGGGCGCACAGGCGATGGAATATGGCATCTTGGCCGTGGTGCTGGGATTGCTGTCCCTCGCGCTTGGCATGGGCGCCGCATATTATGTCGTCGTGCACATCTTCGATTTCAGTTTCGCGCCCGATTATGGCATATTGGTACTGACGTTGGTCGGTGGCGCTGGGCTGACATTCATACTCGGGATGGTCGGCTCACTGCCAATATTGGCCGCGCGGCCATCGGAGGCGCTCAGGAGCCTTTAAATATTTAACGTAGAACTAAGGTTTTTGATCTGCAGCCAAACGCGTCGCCATGGGTGCCGACAATATCAACTGCGCCATATGGTAGGCCAGCGTCGGTAACAGCACCATGCCAGCAATCGCTGGTGGGAATATCGTGGCGGCGAGCGGCGCGCCAATGGCGATGCTTTTCTGTCCGCCTGAAAACAGCATGGTAATCCGGTCACCGCGCGGCAGTTTCATGACACCGCCCAGCAACCACGCACCGCCAAAGCCGATGAGAAGCATGATCGACAGCGCCACCGCCAGCCAAGCCAGTTCGTCGCCGCGCACAATACTCCAGATACCCGCAACCACTGCGCCTGAAAACGCGACATAGACCGCAATGGCAATCGACACGCGGTCCATCCATGTCGCGACCGACTTATGCCCATCGACCCATGGCTTGAACCAACGCTGCATCATCTGGCCAAGTGCAAAGGGCAGCAGCAAGATCAATGCAATCCGTCCCACGGCTTCCCCCGACACGCTGCCTTCGCCGACATGCGCGAGCAAAGCGAATAGCACGGGTGAAAGGACCACGCCGACAAGGTTAATCAACGCGGCGGCCACCACTGACGCTGCAACATTGCCTTTGGCCAATGCGCAATAGGCGGCGGCCGACTGCACCGTTGATGGTAAAATGCCGGTGAACAATATGCCGAGCGCCAGCGTAGCCGGTAGGACATTGTCGAAAATATGCGACAGCATGAATCCAGCGGCGGACATCACCCCAAAGACAAACAGGAAAATCGCGCCCTGCAGCCGCCAGTTGCGCACGCCATTGACGACCTCTTGCCGCGGCAATCGGACGCCGTTCAAGAAAAAGAGCACGAAGATCGCGGCGGACGAGATCATGGCCGCAACATTGGCAGCCACCCCACGCACGGGCAGAATGCTTGCCAGCAATATCGTGCCAAGCAGCAAAAGAACGAAGCGGTCAGCAAAGATACGGGCAATCATGGCGACGCTTTGACCTGAACAATCGCCTATTGCAACACCAGCGATGTTGCGCCGCAACACATATTGGGTTAAGGGCCCGCGAGAATCTGGTGGCATGTGGCTACCATGAAGACCTTCCAAAAGGCCCATTTCCAAATGTCATTGCGTAATATCGCCATCATCGCGCACGTCGATCACGGCAAAACCACCCTTGTTGACCAACTGTTTCGTCAGTCTGGCACCTTCCGCGACAACCAGCGCATCGAAGAACGCGCCATGGATTCGAACGACCTCGAAAAAGAACGCGGCATCACCATTCTTGCCAAGTGCACATCGGTCGAATGGAACGATATCCGCATCAATATCGTCGACACCCCAGGCCACGCCGACTTTGGCGGCGAAGTTGAGCGCATCCTTTCGATGGTCGACGGCGTTATCCTGCTCGTCGATTCGTCCGAAGGTGCGATGCCACAGACGAAGTTCGTTACCGGCAAGGCTTTGGCCCTTGGTTTGAAGCCAATCGTCGTCGTTAACAAGGTTGACCGTCCTGACGAGCGTATTCAGGAAGTGTTGGACGAAGTGTTCGACCTTTTCGTTTCGCTTGATGCGACCGATGAACAGCTCGATTTCCCTGTGCTTTATGCATCGGGCCGTAATGGCTATGCGTCGGCAGACCCAAGCTTACGCGAAGGCACGCTGACCCCGATGTTTGAAACCATCGTCAGCCATGTTCCAGAGCCAAAGGCCGACGTTGATGGCGAGTTCAAGATGCTTGTCACCTTGCTTGACCGCGACAACTTCCTTGGCCGTATTCTGACTGGCCTCGTGCTGTCGGGTACCGTAAAGGTGAACCAACAGATCCACGCATTGAACCCGGACGGCAAGATTGTCGAAACCGGCCGTGCATCCAAGATCATGTCATTCCGTGGCCTTGAGCGCGTTCCTGTTGACGAAGCGAAGGCTGGCGACATTATTTCGATCGCCGGTATGACCACTGCGACCGTGGCTGACACGATTGCAGAACCAACGGTGACCGAGCCATTGCAAGCACAGCCTATCGATCCGCCAACATTGTCGATGCGCTTTTCCGTGAACGACAGCCCAATGGCTGGCCGTGAAGGCACGAAGGTTACGAGCCGCATGATCCGCGACCGTTTGATGCGCGAAGCCGAAAGCAACGTCGCCGTCCGTATTACCGAAGCCGAAGACAAGGACAGCTTTGAAGTGGCTGGCCGCGGCGAACTTCAGCTGGGCGTTCTTATCGAAACGATGCGCCGCGAAGGCTTTGAACTTGGCATCAGCCGCCCACGCGTGCTGTTCCGCGAAGACGAAAAGGGCCAGAAGACCGAGCCATATGAAACGGTCGTCATCGACGTTGATGATGAATATTCCGGTACAGTCGTTGAAAAAATGGCCGTGCGTAAGGGCGACCTTACCGATATGCGTCCATCAGGCGGCGGCAAGACCCGCATCACCTTCAGCGCGCCATCACG
>DBOA01000141.1:10313-10435 GCA_002299195.1 Sphingomonadales bacterium UBA658 | reverse complement strand
GTGCGTAAGGGCGACCTTACCGATATGCGTCCATCAGGCGGCGGCAAGACCCGCATCACCTTCAGCGCGCCATCACGCGGCCTGATCGGTTATCATGGTGAATTCCTGTCCGACACGCGCGG
>DBOA01000141.1:6351-9959 GCA_002299195.1 Sphingomonadales bacterium UBA658 | reverse complement strand
AAATATGGCCCACATCGTGGCACAATCGAAGGCCGCAAGAACGGCGTTCTGATTTCAAATGGTGCGGGTGAAGCCGTTGCTTATGCGCTTGGCCCATTGGAAGAACGTGGCATCTTGATGGTATCGCCAGGTGAAGCTTTGTACGAAGGCATGATCATCGGCGAAAACGCCAAGCCAGACGATTTGGAAGTGAACCCAATGAAGTCGAAGCAGCTGACGAACTTCCGTTCGACCGGCAAGGACGACGCCATCCGCCTCACCCCGCCAAAGCGTCTCACGCTTGAGCAAGCTATTGCTTATATCGATGACGATGAAATGGTTGAGGTCACGCCAAAGAACATCCGCTTGCGCAAGCGTTTGCTTGATCCGAACGAGCGGAAAAAAGCATCACGCGCCAAACAGGCTGCATAAATAAAAAAGGGCGCCACTTTGGCGCCCTTTTCTTATTCGGAATGTCCGGTTCGCCTAGAAACGGATTGCCGCGGTCAAACGGATATTATGCATATCAAAATCGCTGTCGCTGCGACGCATATCGGTTCCGCCCGATACGATCAGGAACGGGTTGGTTGCAGGGGCAGTGCCTGGTCCGACCGACACGACATAATCATCGTCAACGAAATTGGTGTAGAGATATTCAAGACCAAGCGAGAAGTTTTTAGCAAGTTTCACTTCAGCGCCACCGCCATAGGAATAGCCCCAGCTTTTGCTGTTGCCGTTGTCGGTAAAGCTGTTGACGCCATTGGTGGTGGTAAAGCTGTTGTTGATCTTAGCATAGGCTGTACCACCGGTTGCATAGAATAATGCACCGCGCGCGGCGTATCCGAGACGCGCACGGGCTTGCAACGAATAATCGATTTCGCGGGTTAGCGTGTAGGCAGCGGGCGTACTACTGAATGCTGTGACGCTGTCACGCGATTCATTCTTGCCGCCTTCAAGCACAAAACCGTAGACGATGTTGCCAGACTGTACGTCATAGCCAGCGCGGATGTTATACTCATATCCGTCCTTGTCATTTAGGCAGCCATCGGTTGGCGCGGTTCCCGTCGATGCGCCACCACAAAAGCCGGGTGCGAAAGCATTCGCGCCCAAAATTGTGTTTACGCTGTTGCCGAATGCACCGTCACCATCGGTATCAAAAACAACGCTCTCATTGCGATCGTTTCTCTGTGCGCTAAGGCCGATAGATCCGCCGATATACGCGCCTTCCCAATGTTCATCTTCTGACTGTGCAAATGCAGGGGGTGCAAATGTTGCGAGCGCGGTAGCGCCGATCAATAATATTTGGGAGATTTTCATGTGGTTTTCCTTGTTGGTTCGTTAGTCACCAACCGGAAAACGCGGGAATCTCAATTTGGGTGCATCAAAATGTGCTAAAAAAGGAACTGCGGCTTTAATGCCACGGATATACTTGCATGTTCGCGCGTTTAAACGGCCTCACCCGCTGCGACGCCGCTCGCCCATGCCCATTGGAAGTTATAGCCGCCCAGCCAGCCAGTGACATCCACAGCCTCACCGATGCAAAACAGTCCCGGCATTTTCTTGGCTTCCATTGTTTGCTGCGACAGGCCGTCGGTGCTGATCCCGCCAAGCGTGACCTCCGCCTTCGCATAGCCCTCACTGCCATTGGGCACGAATGGCCAACAATCGAGCAATGCGCCTGCCTCTGCCAGCTTACGGTCGCTTTGGTCGGCAAGGTTTCCTTGCAGCGCAAGCTTATCCGCCAAAGCCTCCGCCAGCCGGGCTGAAAGGACGCGATCTAGCGTGGATTTCAGCGTCGCCTTTGGCCGTGCGCGTTTTTCGGACAACAACCATGCCGGCGCATCATGATCCGGCAGGAAATCAATTCCAACGCGATCGCCTGGCCGCCAATAGCTGCTGATTTGAAGAACCGCAGGGCCACTCAGTCCGCGGTGGGTGAACAATGCTGCTTCGCGAAAGGCGGTTTTGCCATGCTGCGCAACGACCTCAGCCGATACGCCCGATAGTTCACGGAACAGCACATCATCCCCGCCGAGCGTCAGCGGGACCAAAGCTGGCCTTGGCTCGACAATCTTCAATCCAAATTGCCGGCCCAAATCATAAGCGAATGCCGTCGCACCCATTTTCGGAATGCTTGGGCCGCCCGTGGCAATGACCAAAGACGCGGCAGATTCGCGAAGGCCGTTATACATGACATGATAGACACTGCCGTCGTGCGATATCTCGCCAACAGGGGAATTGAACGCAAAGTCCACACGGCCGCCAAGCGTTTGTGACCTGTCGCATTCTTCCATGAGCATTTCGACAATCTGGCGCGCGGATCCGTCACAGAACAACTGACCAAGCGTTTTTTCATGAAAGGCGATGCCATAGCTGCGCACCAGTTCGATAAAATCCTGCGGCGTGTACCGTCCCAACGCCGACTTGGAAAAATGCGGGTTGGCGGACAAATAGCGTTCTTGTGCATGGACCGTAGTCGCGTTGACGTTGGTGAAATTGCACCGGCCGCCCCCCGAAATCAGGATTTTTTTGCCCGGTCCCGTTGCGTGGTCAATCACCAGCACGCGCCGTCCGCGTTGCCCTGCGGTCAGCGCACACATCAGTCCAGCGCCACCAGCACCCATAATTATTACATCATAGTTGTTCGAAATTGCCATTTTGAAGCCCCTGCACTGCCCGCGCCATATTGCCAAGTGCTATGCTTTGCGGCAAGGCCGCGCGCATGACTGAAGAGACCAAAGCTGCAGGGGCAGATACCCCACCCGATCACTTGTCGATTAACCCGATGAGCCCGCATTTCGACGGCGATTTGCTGTCGCGCGGCGTGGGTATTCGTTTCAAGGGCGAAATCCGCACAACCGTTGAGGAATATTGCATTTCCGAAGGCTGGATCAAGGTTCAGGCCGGCAAAGCACGCGATCGCAAGGGCAACCCATTGCTTATCAAGCTGAGCGGACCTGTCGAAGCATGGTTCGAAGACCTTGGCGACGATGCACCGGTAGCCAAAGCCTAGTTTTTAGACTTTATCATTTCGGGAAAACCGAAATGAGCTTGGCCAATTGGTCGTTGACCGGATCAAGTTGATCATCGGGCGTCATCCCAAGCCGCACGATCGTTAACCGATGCTGCGGTGACACGACGACGAATTGGCCCAGATGCCCCAGCGCGGCGAACACATCCGATGGCGCTTTTCCGGGGAACAGGACCTGATTGCGCGCGTCATTTCCCGTGCGGTTCAGCCAGATATGCGCGCCATAGCTGCGGTTATTCTGGCTTGGCGTTTTCATAAAACGCATCCAGCTTGTCGGCATCAACTGCGCGGCCTGAACCGACCCGTTATTGCGCAGGAATTCACCGAACTTCGCCCAGTCGCGTGCCGTGCCATGGATCATGCTTCCGCCCAGCATGGTGCCATTCCGGTCGAATTCCGGGACAAAGCTCGTGAGCCCCAGGGGCTCGAACAACCGCCCACGGGCATATTCAAGCATGGCGTCGCGGCGCACCACCGGATCCTTACTGTCGGTCAGTGACCGGGTCATAATGTCCGCAAGAATATGGCTCGTTGCCGTGCTATATTCAAATTTTTCGCCGGGATTGGCCTCAAGCGGCCGTGTTTCGGCATAACGCGC
>DBOA01000141.1:0-5961 GCA_002299195.1 Sphingomonadales bacterium UBA658 | reverse complement strand
TCACCTTCAGCCATTTCGGTGTGGTCGAGGCCTGAGGACATATGCAGCAAATGCCGCAGCGTTATTTTTGCGCGGTTATCGCGCGGCGCTTGCCATTCGGTGACAATCGCGGGCTCATCCAACGCAAGGCGGCCGTCCGCCACCATCAGGCCGACCAATACAGCAGTGACGCTTTTGGCCATGGACCAGCTAATCAACCGCGTGTCAGGGCCGTACCCCGGTGCATAACGTTCCGCAACAACCCGGCCACCTTGCATGACGACCAGCGCGCGGGTTTCGCCAACAGCGGGATCTTCGAAAAAGGGCGCGATGGCATTGGCAAGTGTCTCTTGGCTCACCGCTGCGTCGTCGGCGATCTGGGTAAAGCCGGGGCCAACGGGCTTTGCAGGCGGCTCTGCGCCGCATCCAGAGAGGGCAAGTGCCGTTAATGCACAAAAAGCGGTTGCGGCGCGGCGGAAATTGTTTCTAGGCATATTGCAGTTTGATGCACCAAATGGAGGGTCTATGGCAACCGCAACTTCAAAAGCTGGACCAAAAGCACGGCGCCCACGGTTTAAGACCCTGAAAATAATCATCGCAGCATTGGGCGTGATCGCCGCTTTATGGCTCGTCTGGAACTGGAACAGCATCAAAGGGCAAGCGCGCGTCGGCGCCGCTTATGGCGTGCACATAACCTGTTCGTGCCGCTATATCGAAGGCCGCGATATGGCGTCTTGTGAGACTGATAAGGAAAAGGGCTTGGAAATCGTGCGCCTAAGCGACGATCCCGAAAACAAGCGCATTTACGCGTCGGTTCCCTTTTTGGCGGAAGCCGTTGCCGAACGCCGCGGCGCAAATGGCTGCGTTCAGCTCAATCAGGCAGAAATAGACGCGCTGTAACCTATCGTTTTGCAGGCACGAGGATGAGCGCGGAACACAGCAGTTCGATTATGCCCGCGGTCAACGCGATGAACGCTGGCGTAACTCCCGGCATCCAGAACGCCAAGCTGGCAATAAACATCAAAACGACGCCAAGTATGAGATACAGGCGCATTCCGTACACGGTCTGGAACACCAGATAGCGCGCCGCAACCGTCAACAAGGCGATGGAAAAGAACCATTGGCTGAATGTGCCGCTGACCAGATATGCAATGACAAGGCCGATGATCAGAAAAGCCGTCGACTGCAACGCCAGCATCTCCATTGGGTTGGGTGATCGGGTTTTGCCGCGTCTGTAAACAGAACGCGCCAGCAAAACCGATATGGGATGAATGACCATGCCTCCAAAGAACAACGTCGCCATGCCAGCGATCAGGCTAATGTTCATCGTGACCAGTCCCGACAATGTCCAGACAAGGCCCGATGCAAAGATACCGACCCCGCCGTTGACATATGCCCGGCGCATGTCGCGCTGTGCTTCTCCCAAATGCATGAACTTCATCCCCCCTCAGAAGCCGGCTTTATGTCACGCGGCAGTCGCCATTTCCACCGCCATCGTTTCCTCAATCCAGCCACCGCCAAGCACGCGGTCACCGTCATATAAAACTGCCGCCTGCCCCGGCGCGACGCCATATTCGGGCGTATCAAAGCGCAACCATTCGCCATCCATCCGGGCGGGAACGGGGCGGGACATTGACCGTACCTTGGCCATCACCGGCCGGTCTCCGATATCTGCCAGCCAATTGGCATCGATAATGCGCGCAGCCTGCACCGCCAGCGCTTCGCGCGGCCCAACGATCACGCGCTGCGTGGTGGGATCAAGCCGGATGACATATAAAGGCACTGGCTGACCGCCGACCTCTAAACCTTTGCGCTGCCCGACGGTGTAATGGATCAGGCCCTTATGCTGGCCAAGCGTACGGCCGTCGAGATGGACGATATCACCGCCGACCTCTGCATCCGGACGGATTTTGCGCACCACGCTGGCATAATCGCCATCGGGCACAAAGCAGATATCCTGACTGTCGGGCTTCATGGCCACGACGAGGCCCATTTCCTGCGCAATCGCGCGCACATGTGGCTTGGGCATGCCGCCCAAGGGGAAACGCAAATAATCAAGCTGATGCTGTGTTGTTGCAAAAAGGAAATAGCTCTGGTCGCGTGCAGGATCAAAAGCGCGATGCAATTCCGCGCCTGCTGGTCCTTCAACGCGGCGCACATAATGGCCGGTGGCAAGGCAATCTGCCCCAAGCTCGCGTGCCAGCCGGAACAGGTCGGTAAACTTCACACCCATGTTGCACCGAACGCACGGAATGGGTGTGCGGCCTGCCATATATTCATCGGCAAAATGGTCGATGACCGATTCGCGAAACTGGCTTTCATGATCGAACACATAATGCGCGATGCCCAATTTATCGGCGACGGCGCGCGCGTCACGAATATCTTGCCCCGCGCAGCAGGCACCGGCGCGTTTTACCGCGCTGCCATGGTCATATAGTTGCAGCGTCACGCCAATGGTTTCGGCGCCCGACCGCGCAGCCAACGCCGCAACCACAGAGGAATCGACGCCGCCCGACATCGCAACAACGATTCGTTTGCCGGCAAGATCAGGCCCGAGTTGAAAATCAGAATGATAAATATCGTCAGTCATGCGAGTGCTTCCCTAATGGCTTGCACTTTTAAAAGCCAGTTTTCCTTAAGAATCCACGCGGGGCCGCGAACGGAGAGGTCGCATGGCTGTTAACCTTGCCTAACATCTTTTGAAGATCGCCTTTACCCATTGTTAGAACATCTGGTGCTATAACTGCGTCATGGAAATGAATTTTCCCCATCACGCGTTACGCCACGATTCGGATATCGGCCGGAAGAACAGGCAATCCGCCCTTGATGCTGCCCGCTTGCGTCAAGCGAACAGCCGGACGGTCCGGTTCCTTCACCAGGCCGATCAAGGTGGCGCGCCGGAACCCGATAATCTCGCCGCCCGAATTCACTGTTTCGCGGCGGCCCCCAATGCCGAACGCGCCGTGGGGGGCTCATTTTGGCAAAAATCCGGACCAGAAAAAACTAATGAACCACCTGTTTACCAAACTGCTTTAGGCAATATCAAAGGCCGCCTCCTACCTATCGATGCAACAGGAACCGAGTTAACCCTGGCGGGGCATGGAGCAGGAAAAAATCATGATTGAGAACCAGAAATTCCGTCCAGCGCAGGTCATTGGTCCATTGGGCGAACCGCTCACGTTGGACAGTTTGCCACCCCCCGGCACAACGCGGTGGGTTGTCCGCCGCAAAGCGGAAGTGGTCGCTGCGGTAAATGGCGGGCTATTGTCCATCAATGACGTGTGCGAACGCTATGATCTGACGCTCGAAGAATTTGCGTCGTGGCAGCGGGCGGTCGACCGGTCGGGTATGCCCGGCCTGCGCGTGACCCGTATTCAGCATTATCGGGACTTGTACGAGCGTCAGCAGAAATACTGATCGCGCGTCTTCAATTTCCAGCGAAAAGACCAACCCCGCCTTGTGCGGGGTTTTTCGTGCGGACGGATCATGGTATCTTTTTGGCGCAGTGATTGTTCTGGCCGTCCGCAACTGTTGTTCGTCGAAACATATCGACGACAGTTCCTATTGTTGCGGACAAGCTTTTCCACTATCGTATAGGGACCAATAATGCGGTTTAGCTGTTGGTATTCTGCTGCTTGCAGGAAGTGACTTATTAAGGTAATACAGCTCCGCTATAAAAAACATTGGGTTGCTTCACGCGCACCCGAGATAGAATTTGGAACATCGGTATGAATTACGAAACAACTTTGAGCAGTTCGCTGGGTAGCGATGTGGTGGTGGATAACGCAGAACGCAATCGGCGTCGGCGGAACATCGCGCTGATTGTTGTCGCAATTTTGGCCGTTGCGGGGGCCGCTTATTATTTCTTTGGCAGCAGCACCGCTGCACCGACTGACGCTGACAAGGCGGGCCAAGCGCAAACCGTCACCGTGGTTGCCCCTGGTCGCGATTCTGTTGTGCGCGCCATTAACGCAACGGGCACGCTTGCCGCACGCCGCGAAATTCCCGTTGGTGTCGTTGGCGAAGGTGGACGCGTGCTTCAGGTATATGTCGATGCGGGTGAATGGGTGCGCCAAGGTCAGGTTCTTGTGAGCGTTGACCGCTCGGTCCAGACACAGCAGGCCGCAGCGCTTGAGGCACAAATTGGCGTCGCGCGTGCAGACCTTCAACTCGCGCAAAATGAACTCGAACGCGCCATGCAGCTTGTCGAGCGCGGCTTCATTTCAAAAGCGGATGTCGATCGCAAGACCGCAACACGCGATGCGACACGCGCGCGCGTCAACGTCGCCAATGCACAGCTTGCCGAAACCCGTGCCCGCAATGCACGGCTGGATGTCCGTGCGCCCGTTTCCGGTTACGTGCTGGAACGCAAGGTCGAACCCGGTCAAACGGTATCCGCAGGCAGCGGAATCCTGTTCCGTATCGCCAAAGATGGCGAGCTTGAGCTGCAGGCAAAGTTAAGCGAAGATGATCTCGGTCAAGTTGCAGTCGGTGTCCCTGCGACCGTCACGCCAGTCGGGACAGATCGTGCCTTCAACGGCAACATCTGGCAGATTGCGCCGATGATTGACGCCCAAAGCCGTCAGGGCATGGCGCGCATCGCACTGCCTTTTGACACCGCATTGCGTCCAGGCGGCTTTGCGTCGGTCGAGATTAAGGCTGGCGCGATGACTGCACCGGTTCTGCCGGAATCCGCGGTGCAAACTGGCCGTGAAGGCAGCTTTGTCTATATTGTTGGCAAGGATAACAAGGTACAGCAACGCCCCGTGAAGGTCGGTTCCGTGACGGCAAATGGTTTGATTATCGAACAGGGTCTTGATGGCACCGAACGCGTCGTTTTGTACGCTGGCGGCTTCCTCAATCCAGGCGAAACAATCAATCCCAAGCTTTTGAAAAAGCAGTAATTTTTGGACCTGTCGGGATATAAATCATGAATTTAAATAACATATCCGCATGGTCCATCCGGAACCCGGTGGTTCCGATTGTTTTGTTCGTCGCGCTCACCATTGCGGGCATCATGTCGTTCAGGAATATGGACGTGCAGTACGATCCTGACATCGAATTCCCCGTTGTCGTTGTGTCGATTTCTCAGCCTGGCGCAGCGCCGACCGAAATCACAACGCAGATCACCCAAAAGGTCGAATCCGCGATCCGCAGTGTTCAGGGTGTGCGCAACATCGATGCCAGCTCAAGCGAAGGCAACACGACGGTCAGCGCCGAATTCGAAATTGGCGACGACATCAATGCGGCGGTCAGCGAAGTCAAAAATGCTGTCGACCAAATCCGCAGCGACTTGCCCGACGGCATTTTGGAGCCGCAGATTTTCAAGGTCGCAACATCCAGCGACCCAATCGCCTATTTCGCGGTCGAAGCCAGCGACATGACGCTTGAGCAACTCAGCTGGTTTGTCGATGATACCGTCGCCCGGCGGTTACTCTCGGTTGAAGGCATGGCGTCAGTTAGCCGAAATGGCGGCGTGAACCGTGAAATTCGTATCGTTCTTGACCCTGCCAAGATGCAGTCTCTTGGCGTAACCGCAAGCCAGATCAACAGCGTCCTGCGTCAGCAAAATGTCAACGCGTCGGGCGGACAATCGCAAATCGCCGGATCGCGCCAGTCGGTGCGCGTGCTTGGCAACGCAACCGATGCGTTCGCCTTAAGCCAAACGCAAATCAGCCTTGGCGGCGGTCGTTCGATTAAGCTCGCCGACGTTGCCGAGGTCACTGATGGCTTCAGCGAACAGAGGTCCATGGCATTTGCCGGCGGCAAGCAGGTCGTCACCTTTGGTATGTCACGTGCCATGGGTGCGTCCGACGTCACGGTCTTTGACAACGCGATGGTCAAAATCGCCGAGATCGAAAAAGAAAATCCCGGTGTGAATTTCATCACTTTGTTCAACAGCGTCGATTACACCAAGGGCCAATATAAAAGCTCAATGGCGGCGATGATTGAAGGCGCATTGCTCGCCATCGTCGTTGTGTT